>DATMKC010000318.1:0-9194 GCA_035553555.1 Egibacteraceae bacterium
GGCCAGGCCGTCTTCGCGTACCGTCTCGCCGACCCCGAGATCCGCCGCCACCGCGGCTGGTTCCTGTGGTACCTGCTGGCCGCCGGCCTCTTCTACACGGAGCTGAAGAACGTGATCGCGCGCGTGGCGCAGTTCAAGGAGCTGATGGGCGAGCGCGTGTGGCGCGTGACCCCGCGCAGCAGGCCCGCGGACCCGGAGCCCGCGCCGTGACCCGGCGCATCCTGGTGGTCGACGACGACGAGGACATCCGCGAGATCGCCCGGCTGGCCCTGGAGACCGTGGGGGGCTGGCAGGTGGACACCGAGCCCGACGGCCAGGCGGCGCTGACGCGCGCGGCGTCGTCGCCGCCGTACGACCTCATCCTGTTCGACGTCATGATGCCGGGCATGGACGGGCCGACCGCCGTGCGGCGCATCCGCGCCGACGGCTGCACCACGCCGATCCTGTTCCTGACCGCGCGACCCCGGGACGATCTGGTCGACGCGGGCGCCGACGGCGTGCTGCGCAAGCCCTTCGATCCGATGACGCTGGCGGAGGAGATCAGGGCGCGCCTGGGTTGGCCCGCATGACGGACCCGGAGCTGGGCGACATGGTGGCGCGGCTGTGGGAGCGGATGCGCCCCGTGGTGGCCGAGCGGCTGCACGTCATGGGCCGCGCGGCGGAGCCCGGCGCGGACGCGGACGTGCGCGCGGCGGCGGCCGAGGCGGCTCACAAGCTCGCCGGGTCGCTCGGCTCCTACGGCTACCCGGGCGGCTCACGGCTCGCGGCACGGATCGAGGAGGCGTTGCGCGCGGACGTTCCGGGCCAGTCAGTCGCCGGGCTGGTCGACGCCCTGCGGCGCGAGGTCGGCCTGGGCTGAGTCGGCCTGCGCCGGCGCCGGCAGCCGCAGGAGGAACGCCGCCCCTTTCCCTTCGACGCTCTCCGCCCAGACCCGGCCGCCGTGCAGTTCCGCCAGGCGGCGCACGATCGCCAGCCCCAGCCCGGACCCGCCGAGCCGCCGCGTGTCGGAGGGGTCCACCTGGCGGAAGCGCTCGAAGATCTCCTCCAGCTGCGCCGCCGGGATGCCCCGCCCCTCGTCGGCGACACGGACGACCCCGTGGCCGCCGTCCTGCCACGCGGCGACGCGCACGGTGCCGCCGTCCGGCGAGAACTTGACCGCGTTGGCCAGCAGGTTCACCAGGCACTGCAACAGGCGATCGTGGTCCGCCCGGACGACGACCTCCGATCCCGCCTCGCGCTGGATCGTGATCCCCCGCTCCTCGGCCTGGGGGCGCACCGACTCCAGCGCCTCGTCGACGGCGGCGCCGACCGTGCAGGAGGCGAAGTGCAGGTCCACCACGCCCGAGCGCAGCCGGTCGAGGTCCAGCAGGTCGTTGACGAGGCGGGTCATGCGGTCCGTGCCGCGCACGGCGATGTCGACCATGCGGGCCGCGCGGTCGGACAGGTCGGCGCCCATGGCGCCGCCCAGGATGCCCAGGGAGCCGCGGATCGCCGTGAGCGGCGTGCGCAGCTCGTGGCTCACGACCCCGACCAGCTCGTCCTTGAGCCGTTCGAGCTCCTTGCGCACGGTCACGTCGTCGATGGTGAGCACCATGCCGGTGACGGCGCCGTCCTCGACGATCGGGGCACTGGCGTACTCCGCCACGAACGAGGTCCCGTCCGTGCGCCAGAACACCTCGTCGTCGACGCGCACGAACTCGCCTCGGGTCAGTGTCGCGTAGCTGGGGCAGTCCTCCCACGGGTACGGCGAGCCGTCGGCGTGGCGAGAGTGGAAGATCTCGTGCAGGCGGCAGCCGATGAGCTCCGGCGCGCCCAACAGGGTGTGCGCGGACGGGTTGGCGAAGTGCACGACGCCGGCGCGGTCCAGGCCCAGGATCGCCTGGTGCGCGGAGGACAGGATCAGCTCGTTCTGGCGGCGCAGGCGCTCCAGCGCCGCCTGCGCATCCTTCTGCCCCTTGATGCTGCGCGCGATCACCAGGCGCATGCCCTCGCCCACCTCCTCCCGCGTGATGGTGACCTCGGCCGGCACCTCGGCGCCGTCGGCGCAGCGCAGGCGCAGCTCGCCGCGGGGATGCCGCCGGCGGTCGTCGGCCACGCCGAACAGGGCGCGCGCGTCCGCGCCGTCGGCGAGCCAGTGCGTCCAGTGCGTCCCTTCCACTTCTTGCGCCGGGCAGCCGAGCAGGCGGCCCGTCGCCGGATTCGGGGAGCGCAGGCGGCCCTCGCCGTCGACCAGCACGATCGCCTCCGGCACCGCGTCGAGCAGCGCGCCCAGCCGGCGGCCGATCCGGTCCAGCGCGGTGAGCACGTCGTTCACCTCGGCCGCGGCCAGCTCCGACGACGCCCACGTGGCGAGCGCGGCCAGGAAGCGGCGCTCGACCTCCGACAGCGCCCGCGGCTCGTGGCCGATCACACAGACGGTGCCCACGCGTTCCCCGCTGGGCGCGCTGACGGGCGCGCCCGCGTAGAACACGATGTGCGGCTCCCCGGTGACCAGCGGGTTGTCCGCGAAGCGGGGATCCTCCCGAGCGTCGTGCACGACGAGCAGGTCCGGCGAGTCGATCGCGCGAGCGCAGAACGACTGGCTGCGCGGCGTCTCCGACAGCGGCAGGCCGACACGGGCCTTGAACCACTGGCGCTGGTCGTCCACCAAGGTGATCAGGGCGATCGGCGTCCCGAGGGTGTCGGCGGCCGCGCGGGCGATCCGGTCGAAGCGCTCCTCCGGCGGGGTGTCCAGGACGCCCAGCGCCCGCAGCGCCTCCAGGCGCCGGCTCTCGTCGGACAGCTCCGCCATGTGCCTGCTCCGTCCTCCCGGTCGAAGGCAGCTTGCCCCGCGAGACCGGTCGCGGTCCAGGCCCTGTGCTCGCCGGCCCGCCGAGCGGGGCCGGCTCAGGCGTGCTTGGCCTTGGAGGTCGCCCGGCGGCGGTGCTGCTGGTCGAGGATGACCTTGCGCAGCCGCACGTGGTGCGGCGTCACCTCGACGCACTCGTCGGTGGCGATGAACTCCAGCGCCTGCTCCAGGCTCAGCACCTTCGGCGGCACCAGCCGCTCCAGCTCGTCGCCGGTGGACGAGCGGATGTTGGTGAGCTTCTTCTCCTTGGTCGGGTTGACGTCCATCTCCTCCGACCGGGAGTTCTCGCCCACGATCATGCCCTCGTAGACCTCTTCGCCGGGCTGCACGAACAGCGTGCCGCGCTCCTGGAGGCCGAACATCGCGAAGCTGGTGACCGCGCCGGCGCGGTCGGCGACCAGCGACCCGGTGGGCCGCGTGCGGATCTCGCCGTGCCACGGCTCCCAGCGGTCGAAGACGTGGTGGAGCATGCCGGTGCCGCGCGTCTCGGTGAGGAACTCGGTGCGGAAGCCGATCAGGCCGCGCGCCGGCACCAGGTACTCCATGCGCACCCAGCCGGTGCCGTGGTTGACCATCTGCTCCAGGCGGCCCTTGCGCAGCGCGAAGAGCTGCGTGACCACACCCAGGTAGTCCTCGGGCACGTCGACGGAGACGAGCTCCATCGGCTCGTGCGTCTTCCCGTCGATCTCGCGCGTGACCACCTGCGGCTTGCCGACGGTGAGCTCGAAGCCCTCCCGCCGCATGAGCTCCACCAGGATCGCGAGCTGCAGCTCGCCGCGGCCCTGCACCTCCCAGGCGTCGGGGCGCTCCGTGGGCAGCACGCGCAGCGACACGTTGCCGACCAGCTCGGCGTCCAGCCTGCCCTTCACCATGCGCGCGGTGAGCTTCTTGCCGTCGCGGCCGGACAGCGGCGAGGTGTTGATGCCGATGGTCATCGACAGGCTGGGCTCGTCGATGGTCATGGCGGGCAGCGGCCGCGGGTCGTCGGCGTCGGTGAGCGTCTCGCCGATGGTGATCTCCGGGATGCCGGCCACGGCGATGATCTCTCCCGGCCCGGCTTCCTCTGCGTCGACGCGGTCGAGCGCCTCGGTGACGTACAGCTCGGTGATCTTGACCTTCTCGACCTCGCCGTTGACGCGGCACCACGCCACCGTCTGGCCCTTGCGGATGCGGCCGTGGCGGACGCGGCACAGCGCGAGGCGGCCGACGTACGGAGAGGCGTCGAGGTTGGTGACCAGCGCCTGGAACGGGTGCTCGTCGTCGTGGGTGGGCGCGGGGATCGTGGCGAGCAGCGTCTCGAACAGCGGCTTGAGGTCGGTGCCCGGCGTGTCCAGGTCGGTGGAGGCCTGCCCGTCCTTGGCGACGGTGTACAGGATGGGGAAGTTGATCTGCTCCTCTGTGGCGTCCAGGTCCAGGAACAGCTCGTAGACCTCGTCGAGCACCTCGGCGATGCGCGCGTCGGGACGGTCGATCTTGTTCACCACCAGCACGATCGGCAGCTTGGCCGACAGGGCCTTGCGCAGCACGAAACGGGTCTGCGGCAGGGGGCCCTCGCTCGCGTCCACCAGCAGCAGCACGCCGTCGACCATGGTGAGCCCGCGCTCGACCTCACCGCCGAAGTCGGCGTGGCCGGGCGTGTCGATGATGTTGATCTTGACGTCGCCGTACTGCACGGCGGTGTTCTTCGCCAGGATCGTGATGCCCTTCTCACGCTCCAGGTCCATGGAGTCCATGACGCGCTCGTTGACGTCCTGGTTCTCGCGGAACACGCCGGACTGCCACAGCATGGCGTCCACCAGGGTGGTCTTGCCGTGGTCGACGTGGGCGACGATGGCGACGTTGCGCAGGTCCTCGCGCGCGGGCATGGCGGTACTCCTGGAGCAGTGGGGCCGGCCGGGTGGCGGGCAAGGGAACGGCGGCCGACGGGCCGCCGTTGCCCCAGTGTATCGGCGGCACGCCCCGGGGCACGCCGGGGCGGCGGGCCGCCCGGCTCAGCCGTGCGCGGCCACCGGCTCCTCGCCCTGCGCCGGCCGCACCAGCTCGCCCAGCGGTGCGGGCCGGCCGAAGTGCCAGCCCTGCGCCAGGTCGCAGCCCACGCGCACGAGCGCGACCGCCTGCGCCGCGCCCTCGACGCCCTCGGCCACCACGGTGAGACCGAGCGAGTGCCCCAGTCCCACCACCGCGCGGACGATGGCCGCGTCCTCGCCGCCATCCAGGATCCCCGACACGAACGACCGGTCGACCTTGAGCACGCCCACGGGGAAGCGGCGCAGGTAGGTCAGCGAGGAGAAGCCGGTGCCGAAGTCGTCGATCGCGAGCTGCAGGCCCAGCCGGCGCAGCTCGCCGAGCGCGCGCCCGACCGTCTCGATGTCCTCCATCATCACCGCCTCGGTGATCTCCACGCCCAGCCGTTGCGGCTCGAGGCCGGACTCGGCCAGGGCCTCCGCGACGGCGGAGGTCAGGTCCGGCTGGGTGAGCTCGCGCGCGGAGAGGTTCACCCACAGGTGCAGCCCGGCCGCCGCGCCGCTGGAGGCGACCTGGCGGCACGCCTCGCGCAGGACCCAGCGGCCCAGCGGCACGCTCAGTCCGGTCTCCTCGGCCAGCGGCAGGAAGTCCGACGGCAGCATCAGGCCGCGCTGCGGATGCTCCCAGCGCACCAGGGCCTCCAGGGCCACCACGCGGCCGCTGGGCAGCGACACCTCCGGCTGGAACACCAGGCGCAGCTCGTCCTGCTCGATCGCGCGCCGCAGCGCCGCCTCGGTCTCCAGTCGCTCCAGCACCCGCCGCCGCATGCTGTGGTCGAACAGCTCGTGGCGCGAGCGGCCCCGCTCCTTGGCGCGGTACATCGCCGCGTCGGCGTCGCGCAGCAGGGACTCGGGGTCGTCGTCGGTGTCCGCCAGCACCACGCCGATGCTCACGGTGACGGGCAGCTCGCGCCCTCCCAGGCGAACCGGGCGGCTGACCGCTTCGGCGATGCGCTCGGCCAGTTCGATCGCGCCGGCCTCGCCGTCGATAGACTCCGAGACCACCACGAACTCGTCACCGCCGAAGCGGCCGACCGTGTCCGCGGGCCGCACCGCGGCGGCGAGCCGGGTCGCGACGACGCCCAGCAGGTCGTCTCCGGCGCTGTGCCCCAGGCTGTCGTTGACCACTTTGAAGCGATCGACGTCCAGGAACAGCACGGCCACGGAGCGCGGGCGCCCGCGGCGGGCCAGCGCCTGGCCCAGGCGGTCGAGCAGCAGCACACGGTTGGGCAGGCCGGTGAGCGGGTCGTGCAGCGCCTGGTGCGCGAGGTCGCGCTGGGCACGCGTGCTGGAGACCGCGGCGGCCAGGACGTGCGCGACGGACTGGAGGAAGTCGACGTCCTGCGGTGTGAAGTCCCGCCGGGTGGCGCTGTCCGCGGCCAGCACGCCGAAGGGCGACGGGGTGCCCGGGATGGCCACGGTGGCGCTGGACACGACCGCCTCCGGGCGCGGCAGCGGCGCGGGGTCCGGCCGCGGAGCGGCGGCCAGGTCGGTGACCACGACGGGTCGCCGGCCGGCGAGCGTCCGGCGCACCTGCGGCCACGTGGAGCGACCCAGGATCAGGCGGCGGCGCGGCTCCTGGACCCAGCCGGCCGCGCCACGGCACAGCAGGGTCTCGCCGTCCGGCAGCAGCTCCAGCACGGTCACGTAGTCCACGCCCAGCACGTCCTGCACCACCATGGCCGCCTCGTCGAACAGCGCGGCCAGGTCGGCGCCCGCCAGGGCGCGCTGGCCCAGGCGCGCCACGGCCGCCTGCTGGCCCGCGCGCGCCGCGAGCTCGGCGGTCATGCGCCGCTCGGACTGGAAGCGCCAGAGGTTGTGCAGCGCCAGCCCCGCGAAGGAGGCGAATGCCTCGACCAGCCGCACGTCCTCGGGCGAGCGCTCCTCCCCCGGCTCGTCCAGCAGCGCCAGCGCGCCCAGCGGCCTGCCGTCCACGGACGGCAGCGGCACCAGCAGCAGGCCCGAGCCGGCCGGTGTGCCCGCCCCGCGGTCGAGCAGCGCCTGCGCAGCCTGGACGACGTCGCGCATGTCCCCCGGCCGCTCCCCCACCTCGGCCACCACGCGCAGGTCGTCGCCGTGCCGCAGGGCGAGCGCGCAGGCGTCGGCCGACAGCAGCGCGCGCGCGCCGCGCACGATCTCACCGAACACCGCGTCGGCGTCCTCGGCCGAGGTGACCAGCAGGGCCAGCCGCTGGAGCTCCGCGGTCCGCCGGGCGAGGTCGTGGTGGCGCCAGGCGCGCTCGATGCGCTCCGGCACCGAGCGCAGGTAGTGCGGCTCCTTCACCAGGTAGTCGATGGCGCCCGCGCGCATCGCCTCGACGACGAGGCCCTCCGACCCCATGCCCGTGACCATGACCACGGAGGGGCCGTCCACGGCGCGGATCGCCTTCAGCGTCTCCAGGCCGGTCATGCCCGGCAGCCGGTAGTCCAGGAGGACGAGGTCGATGCCGTCCAGGCGCTCCAGCGCCTCGGGCCCGCTCGCGACCGCCGCCACCACCATGCCCGCGTCGCTCAGGCAGCGTTCCAGCAGCCTGCGGTGGTCGACGTCGTCGTCGACCACCAGCACCGACACGGGGGGACGGCTCACTCGTCCGCGTCCGGCAGCACCGCGAGCTTGGTCCAGTAGTGGGACAGCTCGGCGACGCCC
Source organism: Egibacteraceae bacterium (assembly GCA_035553555.1). Lineage (GTDB taxonomy): Bacteria > Actinomycetota > Nitriliruptoria > Euzebyales > Egibacteraceae > DATMKC01. The sequence goes on from DATMKC010000318.1 coordinate 7,519, forward strand.
GCCCGCATCCCGGCCAGCGTGGAAGGCTTGGTGATGTAGGAGTTCCCGCCCACGCGGTACGCCTCGGTCACGTCCTCGGGCCGGTCGGACGACGACAGCACCACGATGGGGATGTCCCTGAGCTCGGGGTCGGCCTTGACCCGTTCCAGCACCTCCATGCCGCTCACCCTGGGCATCTTGAGGTCGAGCAGCACCAGGTGCGGCCGCTGGCGGCCCACGAAGCGGCCGCGCCCGTACAGCAGGTCGAGCACCTCCTCGCCGTCCTCGACGCTGTCGACCTCCAGCGCGAGGCCGTTCGCGTCGCGCAGGGCGCGCACGATCAGGAAGCGGTGGTCGGCGTTGTCGTCGGCGACGAGCACGCGGATCGGCGGTGGGGTCATGGGGCGACTGCTCCTGTGCGGGCGCCGGCAACGGCCGACGCGGGGAACTCAAGGCGCATGCGGGTGCCCTGGGGCACGTCGTCGACGGCGATCGAGCCGCCGAGGGCGTCCATGACCTTGCGGCAGATCGCCAGCCCGATGCCGGTGCCGGCCGGGTCGCCAGGGCTGTCCAGGCGCTCGAAGACGCCGAAGACCTTTTCGCGGTAGGCGTCGGGGATGCCGCGGCCGTCGTCGGTCACCAGCACGGCCACGGCGCCGCCGGCGGCCGGCTCGGCGTGCACGCGCACGTGGACGTCGCCGCGCCCGGCGTGGTCGAGCGCGTTGCCGATCAGGTTGGTGAACAGCTGGCGGGCACGCACGGGGTTCACCAGGACGGAGGGCAGGGGGTCGACCGCCACCGAGGCCGCGGGGTGCGCGGCGCACAGCTCCGCGGCGATGTCGGCGACCAGCGCGCCGAGGTCGACGACCTCCGGGTCGGTCTGCACCCGCCCGATGCGCGACAGCTCCAGCAGGTCCTGGATCAGCGCCTCCATGTAGCCGGCGCTGGAGGTCATGCGGTCCAGGTAGTGGCCCGCCTCCGGCGGCAGCAGGCTCCCGTAGTCCAGCCGCAGGTAGTCCAGGTAGCCCAGCAGCGAGATGATCGGGCTCTTGAGGTCGTGGGAGACGCTGTAGACGAACGACTCCAGCTCGTCGTTGGCGCGCTCGTACGCCAGGCGCGCCGTCCGCTCGCGCTCGTAGGCGCTGTTCAGGGCGTCCTCGGCCGCCTTGCGGTCGGTGATGTCGTGCGCGGTGCCGACGAGGCGCGCCGGGCGCCCGTCCGCGCCGGCCTGCACCTGCCCCTGGCCATGCACGGTGCGAACGGTGCCGTCGGGCAGCACGATGCGGTAGTCCATGCTCGCGTCGGCCGGGCCGCCCTCGATCGTGCGCGCCATCTCCGCCATCACCACGTCCAGGTCCTCGGGGTGCAGGCGCTCGGTGAACGTCTCCAGCGTCACCGGCGAGCCCTCCGCGATGTCGAAGATCCGGTACATCTCCGCCGACCAGACGATCGCCCCCGAGCCGAGGTCCATCTCCCACGCGCCCAGGCGCGCGATGCGCTGCGCCTCCTCCAGGCGGACGGTGGTCTCGCGCTGGCGCTCCAGCAGCTCGCAGCGCACCCACGCGAGGTCGATCACCACGCCGAAGCGGGCCAGCAGGTCGAGCTCCTCCCTGCCGAAGTACGGCGTGTGCGGCCCCGCCCACAACAGCAGCCGCCCGCTGCGCAGCGGCAGCGCGAGCACGTCGTCGTCGTCGGCG
>DATMKC010000319.1:0-2529 GCA_035553555.1 Egibacteraceae bacterium
GGCCGGGCAGCGCGTCCGGGTACAGGTCGCCCGCCTGGAAGCCGCCGTAGCGCGCCTCCACCTCCGCCTCGCGCGCCCGCCAGCCGTCCAGGCCCAGCGCGGCGAAGGCGTCGCGGTGGTCGCCGCCGCGGGTCACCGCCCCGCCGATCGCCGCCATGAGCGTGAACGCGGGAACCCCCAGGACGGCCGCCCAGGTGGCCCACACGCGCGTCTCGTCGACCAGCACCTCGCCGACGTCCAGCACCACCCACTCCAGCGCGGCTTGACCCACGGATTCCTCCGCTCCTACCGTTCCGGCGGCCAGGACGGCCCAAGATGGCCCACCTGGAGCGTAGTCGCGCGCGAGGTGAAGGAGCGGGTGTGGTCGACGTCGAGTCGCTGGTGCCGAACGGGGCGCTCACGGCGTTCCTGGACGCCGAGCTCGCGGAGCCGGGCACGGGACCGGTCACCGTCACCAAGGTGGGGGAGGGCCGCTCCAACCTCACCTTCCGCGTGGAGCGCGACGGCCGCGCGTGGATCCTGCGGCGCCCGCCGATGGGGGACCTGCCCGAGACCGCGCACGACATGATGCGCGAGCACCGCGTGCTGTCCGGCCTGCACGGCACCGCGGTGCGCGTGCCCCGGCCGGTGGCCGCCTGCGCCGACACGTCGGTGATCGGCGTGCCCTTCTACCTGATGGAGGAGATCCCCGGCGCGGTGATCCGGGGGGCGGAGCCGGAGTCCTACACGCCCGACGACCGCTACCGCATCGGCATGGAGACGGTCGACGCGCTGGCGGAGCTGCACACCGTCGACTACGCGGCCGCCGGCCTCGGCGACCTCGGCAAGCCGGTCGGCTACACGGCCCGGCAGGTGGAGCGCTGGGCCAAGCAGTGGGGCTTCATGAAGACCCGGGAGCTGGAGGACATCGAGGTGGTGCGCGGCTGGCTGGAGGAGCACTGCCCCGGCGAGTACCCGCACGCGATCGTCCACGGCGACTACAAGCTGGACAACGTGGTGTTCTCCGCCGAGCCGCCCGCCCGGCTGCTGGCGATCCTGGACTGGGAGATGGCCACGCTCGGCGACCCCCTGGCCGACGTCGGCTACCTGATGAACTTCTGGCCGGAGCCGGGCGACCCCACCATCTACGGGCTGCCGCAGCCCACCCAGCAGCCGGGCTACCCCACCAAGGACGAGCTGCTGGCCCGCTACGAGCAGCGCACCGGCTACGCCATGACGGACCTGGCGTTCTACCGGACGCTGGCGCTGTGGAAGCTCGCGATCCTGCTGGAGGGGCTGTACAAGCGCTTCAAGGCGGGCAAGGCCGACAGCGACTGGTTCGCGGTACTGGAACAGGTGGTGCCCGCGATGGGGCGCCAGGCGCGGGAGTGGACCGGTGCCTGAGGCGCGCGGAGTGGAGCCGCGGCGGGGGCTGCTGGTCGACTACGGCGGCGTGCTCACCTCGTCGGTGACGCGCAGCTTCCGCGCGTTCTGCCGCGAGCAGGGCCTGGACGGCGAGCTGGCCAAGGAGACGTTCCTGGAGGCCTACACCACCGCGGACGGCGAGGAGAGCGCCATCCACAAGGTGGAGAAGGGCCTGATCACCGCCGAGGAGTTCGCCGAGCTGCTCGCCGGCATCTTCTCGCGCAAGGCCGGCCGGCCGGTGCCGGCGGAGGGCCTGATCGCCGGGCTGTTCAGCCGCATGGAGCTCAACGAGGAGCTGTTCGCCGCCGTGGCCGCCGCGCGCCGGGCGGGCGTGCGCACGGGCCTTCTGTCCAACTCCTGGGGCACGCACGCCCAGCCGGTCGACCCGCCCGGGCTCGTGCCCGTGGATGCGTTGGGCGGGTCGGACGAGCAGCACCGGCCGCAGCGCCTGGACGGCTACCCGCGCCACCGCTTCGGTGAGACCTTCGACGCCGTGGTGATCTCCGGCGAGGTGGGCATGCGCAAGCCCGACGAGGACATCTACCGCTACGCCGCCGAGCTGCTGGGCCTGGAGCCCGCCGGCTGCGTGTTCGTCGACGACCTCGACCGCAACGTGGAGGTCGCCGAGCGCCTGGGCATGGCCGGCATCGTCCACCGCGACAACGACGAGACGCTGCCGCGGCTGGCGGAGCTGCTCGGCCTCGAGCTCAGCCTTCTGCGGGGCGCGGCGTAGCGGCTCGCCGGCGCAGCGCGGGCAGCAGCGTCCGGGCCATGGCCTCGCCGACCTCGCGGTGCTGGGCCCAGCTCCAGTGGATGCCGTCGGGGTTCAGCCCGTCCAGGTGCCGGGCGGTGATCGCGGCGAGGTCGACCAGCGGCACGTCCAGCTCCGCGGCGAGCGCGCGTGTCAGCGCCATGCCGCGCTCGTGGTGGGGGTGCATGCCCGCGTAGTAGGCCGAGCGGTGGACGCTCGGCAGCACCGCGCACAGCGCCGCGTCGGGGGCGAACAGGCGCAGCGCCTCGACGCTCTTGCGCCAGCAGTGGGCGTAGACGCTGGGCGGCGTGCGCACCAGGGCGCCTCGCGTGGCCCGCACCAGCCACGGGTGGGCGCGGTCCAGCCACACGCGC
>DATMKC010000320.1:0-5490 GCA_035553555.1 Egibacteraceae bacterium
GGGCGGCATCGTCGTGGCGATCCAGCGCCAGCTCGGCATCCCCGTGAAGCTCGTGGGCCTCGGCGAGGGCATCGACGACCTGGCCGACTTCGACCCCGACGCGTTCGTGGAGGCATTGTTCGCCGAAGGCGCCCAAGATGCCGAGTTGGACGCCGAACCGGGCGCGGAGTAGCCGGCCGTGCCCGGGGTCGAGGCGCTCACGCACGACGAGATCCGCGAGGCGCTGCGCCTGCTCGGCGTGCCGGAGCCGCCGACGCACCGCGCCACCGCCCAGCGGGAGCTGCGCGCCACGCTGTCGAACTACGGCACCGTGCGCCTGGCGCTGGACGGCGCGCCGCCCGGCGCCCGTGACGCGTTCGTGCGCCTGGCCTCCGACGGGCCCGTGGACGTGGAGACCCTGCTGGGCCGGAGCTGGTGGGGCCACGGCATGCTGCCGCCGCCGCTGGACTGGCTGCAGCGGCGCGCGCTGATCGTGGTGGCGCAGGACCGGCTGGTCCACGCGATCGACGAGGCGGTGCACGGCTTCCACGAGCTGGCGCTGCCGCTGGCCCAGGCGACCGCGCGGCCCGCCGACGCCGAGCCGCTGGTGGTGGAAGCGGCCGGCTGCGTGGTGATTGCGCCGCGGCCCGGGCTGCTGGACCGCGCGCTGACCGCCCCGGGCGCCGAGCTGCGCGCCGTCGCCGACACCGTCGCGGTCTCGCCGAAGTCGCCGGAGCTGGTGCGCGCGGCGCTGCGCGCCGCGGGCGTGCCGCTGGGCGCCGACGCGACCGTCACCGCCAAGCCGGAGGCGCCCGCGCTGCCCGGCTCCATCGAGGAGGCGATCGCCCCGCGTGCGGTGCGCGCCCTGCTGGCCCGCGCCGTCGCCGAGGGCCGCCAACTGCGCCTGGAGTACTACCCGTCGTCCCGCGGCGGCGCGGCGACCGAGCGCGTGGTCGACCCCTGGGATTTCAAGGATGATCTGCTGCGCGGCTGGTGCCACCTGCGCGACGGCGAGCGCACGTTCGCCGTCGACCGCATCGGCAAGGCGATCCTGCTGCCCAGCGCCCTGGAGAAGGTGCGCGAGGAGGCCCCAGGCGAAGGCTAGGAGCCCAGCCACTCCTGGATGAGCGACGCCACACGATCCGGCTCCTCCAGGTGCAGGAAGTGCCCGGTGCCCTCCAGGATCTCCACCCGGCCATCCGGCAGCCATTCGCCGCCGGCGCGCAGGATGTCCGCGTCGATGCAGCCGTCCTGGTCCCCGCCCAGCAGCAGCACGGGGACACCCGCGGGTGCGAACGCCTTGCCGCGCACGTCGCCCAGCTCGGGGTCGGCGAACGCGGGCTGGAACAGGGCGCGGTAGTAGCCCAGCGCCGCCTCCACCACGCCCGGATGGGCGAGCGCCTCGCGCACCTGCGCGACATGCGGCGCGTCCGCCGCACCGGGGGACCACGTGGCCCAGAAGAAGTCCAGCAGCGCGCCGCCGTTGGCGGTGTTCAGCACCTGCTCGGGCAGCCCCGCCATCTGGAAGAACCAGATGTAGAACGACTTGCGCATCTGCGCGGGCTGCGTCACCACGCCCAGCAGCGCGGGCGTCGGCGGCAGCGCCATCGTCACCGCCCGGCTGACCCGGTCGGGGAAGGCGGTGACCAGCCCGTAGACCGCCGCCGCGCCCCAGTCGTGCCCCACGACGTCGACGGGCGCGTCCGGCGAGACGGCGTCCAGCAGCGCCTTTGCGTCGGCGGCCAGCGTGCCCGCGTCGAAGTACGCCTGTGCCGGTGGATGGTCGGGATGGAAGCCGCGCTGGTACGGCGCGATCAGCCGCCGGCCGGGCAGCCGCTCGGCCAGCGGCGCGAACGTATGCGGCAGGTCCGGGAAGCCGTGCCAGCACACCAGCGGCTCGCCGTCGCCCGCCACCAGCGCCGGGACCGTGCCCCGCGCCGTCTCGAACACCTCGGTTGTCCACATGCCCGCCAGCCTATTTCACCGGCGGGTCCGCCAGGCGCGGCGCCCGACCGTGGCATGAGCCGTCCGCAAGCCCGCCGCTACACTCGGCCCCCACCGCACCACTGACCACGAGGGGCTGCACACCCATGTTCGACGCGCTGAGCGACCGCCTGGAAGCGATCTTCTCGGGCCTGCGCGGGCGCGGGGCGCTGACCGAGCAGCAGGTCGACGAGGGGCTGCGCGAGATCCGCCTGGCGCTGCTCGAAGCCGACGTGAACTTCAAGGTCGTCAAGACCTTCGTCTCGCGCATCCGGGAGCGCGCCGTCGGGACCGAGGTCAGCCAGGCGCTGGACCCCGGCCAGCAGGTGATCAAGATCGTGCACGAAGAGCTCGTGCGCATCCTGGGCGAGTCCTCCGCGCCGCTGGAGCTGGGCTCCAGGACGCCGGCCGTGGTGATGATGGCCGGGCTGCAGGGCTCGGGGAAGACCACGGCCACGGGCAAGCTCGCCAAGCTGCTCAAGAAGAAGGGCCGCCAGGTCCTGCTGGTCGCCTGCGACCTGCAGCGTCCCGCCGCCGTGCAGCAGCTCCGCGTGCTCGGCGAGCAGGTCGGCGTGCCGGTCTACGCGCCCGTGGAATCCGGCGATCCTGTGATCGTGGCGCGCCAGTCCCTGGACGAGGCCAAGCGCCTGGGCGCCAGCGTCGTCATCGTCGACACCGCCGGCCGCACCAACGTCGACGAGGAGATGATGCGGCAGGCCGCCGACATCAAGGCCGCCGTCGACCCGGTGGAGACCCTGTTCGTCATCGACGCGATGATCGGCCAGGAGGCCGTCAACGTCGCGCTGGCGTTCGCCGAGGCCGTCGACTTCAGCGGCGTCATCCTGTCCAAGCTGGACGGCGACGCGCGCGGCGGCGCCGCCCTGTCCGTGGCGGAGGTCACCGGGCGGCCGATCAAGTTCGCCAGCGTCGGCGAGAAGCTCGACGAGTTCGAGGCGTTCCACCCCGACCGCATGGCCGGGCGCATCCTCGGCATGGGCGACGTGATGACGCTCATCGAGAAGGCCGAGGAGGTCTACACCGCCGACCAGGCCCAGAAGGCCCAGGAGAAGCTGCTCAAGGCGGAGTTCACGTTCGAGGACTTCCTGGAGCAGCTCAACCAGATCCGCAAGATGGGCCCGCTGGGCAACCTGCTCGGCATGCTGCCGGGCATGGGCAAGGCGCTGAAGGACGTCGAGGTCGGCGACGAGCAGGTCAAGCCGGTCGAGGCGATCATCCAGTCCATGACCCTGGCCGAGCGGCGCGACCCGAAGCTGCTCAACGGCAAGCGCAAGCGGCGCATCGCCGCCGGTTCCGGCCGCACCGTGCAGGAGATCAACGAGCTGATCCGCAGCTTCGAGGAGATGCGGAAGATGATGAAGATGCTCGGCGGCAAGGGCGCGCTCGGTGGGGGCATGGGCGGCGGCATGAAGGCGATGCGCGCGCTGAAGGGCCAGGGACTGGGCGGCCTCATGGACGCCGCCGGCGGCATGGGCGGCGGCGGCATGGCCGGCGGCGCCGCCCGCCCGAAGAACAAGAAGGTCCCCGCCCGCAAGAAGAAGAAGCGCTAGGCCCAGCCGAGGTCGTGCAACTGGTGGTCGTCGATGCCGACGTGGTGCGCCAGTTCGTGGATCACCGTGATGCGGATCTCCTCGACCAGCTCGGCCTCGTCGGCGCACATGTCGCACAGCGGCAGCCGGTAGATCGAGATGCGGTCGGGCAGGACGCCGGCGTAGTCCCAGCGCTCCGTCAGCGGGATGCCCTCGTACAGGCCGAGCAGGTCCGGCTCCTCCGGGTGCTCGTCCTCCACCACGACCACCACGTTGTCGAAACGACCCCACAGCTCGTCGGGCACCTCGTCCAGCGCGGCGTCGACGAGTTGCGAGAATCGGTCCTCGGGTACAGGGTCCACCGCTCTGCAGCCTACGGGAGTTCCCGAACGTGACCGATGTTCTGTTGCTCGTCGCCGGACTGCTGGTGCTGTCCTACGCGGCGGACCGCTTCGTGCTGGGTGCCGCCAGGCTGTCCACCGCGCTGCGCGTGTCGCCGGTCCTGATCGGGGCCGTGGTCATCGGCTTCGGCACCAGCGCGCCGGAGCTGCTGGTCTCCGTCCTGGCCACGCTGCGCGGCGCGCAGGACATCGCGTTCGGCAACGTCGTCGGCTCCAACATCGCCAACGTGCTGCTGGTGCTCGGTGCCGCGGCCGCGTTCCGGCCGCTGCACGTCTCCGGCAAGACGCTGCGGCTGGAGCTGCCGCTGATGATCGCGGCCATCGTGGCGCTGGCGGCGATCACCGTGGACCTGCATGTCTACGGCTGGGAGGGCGCGCTGCTGCTGGCCGGCGCCGTCGGCGCGTTCGCGCTCATCGCGTGGACGGCGCTGCGCGACCGCGAGGCCAGGGCCGCCATGGAGGCCGAGCTGGCCGAGTACGAGGGTGGCGACGTCTCGGCCGGCCGTTCGGCGCTGCTGGCCGTGGCGGGCCTGATCGGCACGCTGGCCGGGGCGCAGATGCTGGTGCAGGGGGCGCTGGGCGTGTCGCGCGCGCTCGGTGTGCCGGAGGCCGTCATCGGCCTCACCGTGGTCGCCATCGGCACCAGCCTCCCGGAGCTCGTGACCGCCGTGGCCGCGGCGCGCCGCGGCGAGACCGACCTCGTCGTGGGCAACGTCCTGGGCTCCAACCTGTTCAACGCGCTGCTGGTGGCGGGGGCGTCCGGGGTGCTGGACACCGTGCGCCTGGACCCGGCCTTTCGCTGGAGCAGCGCGCTCATGGTGCTGGCGAACCTGTTCGCCGCCGGGATGCTGCTGTCGGGGCGGCGCCTCGGGCGGCGCGAGGCGGCCGTCCTGCTGGCCGCGTTCGTCGGCGTGACCGCGTTCCTGCTGTAGCCCGCGGGTTGCTATCCTGGCTGATCGGCGTGGACACCCCCGGCTCGTCCGGGCGTCCGCGCCCCGTGCGTGCGGCCTGCCGAACCGCACACTCGTCCACAGACCGAGGTGGGCGCGCCGGCCATCAGGCGGCGGCACGAAGGCAGTTTGAAAGGTTCTCCCAGCATGGCCGTCAAGATGCGCCTGCGGCGCGAAGGCAAGAAGAAGCAGCCGTTCTACCGCGTGGTCGTGGCCGACTCCCGGTCACCGCGCGACGGGCGCTACATCGAGGACATCGGCTACTACCAGCCGACCCACGAGCCCTCCACCATCTCCATCGACGGCGACCGCGCGCTGTACTGGCTGCGCAACGGCGCCCAGCCCAGCGAGCCCGTCCTGAAGCTGCTGCGCATCCAGGGCATCTGGGAGGAGTTCAAGCCGGGCGACACCGGCCGGGACCGCTCCGAGGCCAACGCGCGCAAGGCGGCGCAGCGCGCCGCGAAGGAAGAGGCCGCGCGCAAGGCCGAGCAAGAGGCGGCAACGGCGCGCGCCGAGAAGCAGGCCGCCGCGCAGTCAGACGCCCCAGAGGTCGAGCAGGCAGTGGAGCAGGCCGTCGAGGAGGCCACGCAGCCCGACGCCGGAGCGCCGGAGGAGACCGGGGCCCTGGAG
>DATMKC010000321.1:0-10796 GCA_035553555.1 Egibacteraceae bacterium
GGAACGTCGACGTGGCGCCGGACGCGCAGGACCCCCGCGCGCTGCTGCTGCAGTTCGACAGCCCCCTGCTCGGCCGCCGCGTGCAGAACCTCGTGTGGCTGCCGTCCGACGCGCCGTCGCCGCTGCCGGTGCTGTACTTCCTGCACGGCACCTTGCGCATGGCGACCGCGCCCGGCGCGCCGGGGCTGCTGGACGACGTCGAGGGCGCGGGCGTCAACGTGCCCTACCCCCTCGGCCCGTCGGCCGGCCGGGCGCCGGTCGCGTTCGTCGGCTCCACGATGGACCGCAGCCGCTACGCGGTGGTGGCCCCCGACATCGGACCCGAGCCGTGGTGCGAGCACTGCTCGTGGGTGGACGGCGTCGGCGGCGCGGGGGTGCCCGCCGAGTCGCACCTGCACACCGAGCTCATGCCGCTGGTGGAGGAGGTGTTCGGCGCGCGGCGCGACCGCGGCGGCCGCGCCATCGCCGGGCGCTCCATGGGCGGCGGCGGTTCTTTCATCCAGGCGTTCCGCCACCCCGACCGCTTCGCCTTCGCCGGCGCGCTGTCCGGTTACATCGACATGGTGTACGACCCGGTGCTCGGTCCCGGCCTGTGGGCGGGCTACACGCGCGGCCAGGGCTACGCCTCCCCCGCGCAGGACGAGATCGGCACGCGGGCGATCAACCCGGTCGACCTGGCCGCCGGCCTGGTCGGCGTGGACATCGAGCTGGTGCTGACGATGGGGGAGGGCTGCGTGGCCATGGCCGGGCAGGGCAACTGCGCCGAGCACCCCGTCACCGAGTCGTTCCCGACGGGAGCCGGCCAGGAGATCCTGCTGCGCGCCAGCGCCGATCGCTGGGCCCCGCGCCTCAGCCAGCTCGGCCTGGCGCTGTGGTACCACCGCCGCGAGGGCATCCACGGGCCGATCAACGCCGAGGAGTACGTCGCGGAGATGCTGCCGCGCCTGAACCGGCTGTTCGCCCGTCCCGTCGCCACGCCGGAGCGCTTCAGCTACAAGAGCGCCGACGCGCGCTTCTCCATCTGGGGCTACGACGTGGAGGTCCGCCGGCCCAACCGCGAGTTCCTGCACCTGCTGGGCGCGCGCACCGACGGACGCGAGCTGCTGCTGGCCGGCACCGGTGAGGCCGACCTGGTCACGCCGCCGGCGTTCGAACCCGGCAGGCGCTACACGGTCACGCTGCGCCAGGACACCGCCGGTGACACCACGCTGACGGCGCGGGCCGACGCGGCCGGCCGGCTGGCGTTCACCGTGCCGCTGGGGCCGCCGCGCGAGCAGGACGAGCGCCTGGCTCTGGTGGAGGCCGGCGCGTTCGACTTCCCGAAGACCCGCGTGACCGTGGAGGAGCGATGAGGCGGATCGTCCTTGCTGGAAGCCGCGTGGCCGCGCTGTGCCTGGTGCTGGCGGCGCTCGGCGCGCTGCCCTCGGCGGCGGAGGAGTTCGCGCCCGAGTGCGCCCCGCCGGGCGAGCCCATGACCGTGGTGGTCGGGCGGGTCGAGTGCCAGCGCCTGCACAGCGAGGCGATGGGTGCCGTCACCGCGTTCAGCTACTACGTGCCGCCGGCCTGCGACCCGGCGCTGGGGCGGCGCTGCCCGGTCCTGTACTACACGCACGGCACCGGCGGCTCCTACCGGGAGGGCACACAGCCCGCGTGGGTGCGCGCGCTCACCAGCGGCCCGCCCGTGGACCCGCGCACCGTCGCGGACCCGTGGCGCTACGGCGACCTGTCCACCTGGGTGCCCCAGCCGGCGCTGGACCTGGTGATCGTGGCGCCGCACGGGCGCACCGTGCCGGGCGGGCACGGTCCCTTCGCGGGCGTCGACACCGGCTGGTTCGACTGGAACCCGCGCTACGCGCAAGGGGGCGACAGCCCGCGCTACGACACCCCGCCGCCGCGCGCCTCGGAGTTCCTGCTCGACGAGCTCCTGCCGTACGTGGAGGCGAACCTCCCGGTGTCCGGCGAACGCGAGGGCCGCGCCATCCTGGGCTACTCGCAGGGCGGCTTCGGCGCCTACATCAACGGCCTGACCCGCCCGGACCTGTTCGCCAGCCTGGGCATGCGCTCCGGCGGCGGCCTGCCGCTGGCGGCGCCCGCCGACGCTGCCGACCCGGCCCTGCCGGCGCCGCCGCCCGCCCTGCCGGGCGCGCTGGCGCCCGTTCGCCTGCCCGGGCTGCTGCCGCTGGTGCCGGCCGCCGTCCACCAGCGCGTCGACCCGCCGCTGACCGCCGAGGTGGCCTACGGCTGGGGCGACCCGGTGGCCGACCAGGCGTGGATGCGCGGCGCCAACCCCGTGGACCTCATTCCCAACGCCCGCGCCTACGACCACGACGGGCGCCAGGTGGTGCACCTGAAGCACTTCGTCAACGACGCGGTGCCGCGGCGCCAGTCCGACCTGACCAACCCCAACGTGTTCGCCCAGTTCTACGAGTCCGCGCTGTACCCGATGAACCTGTACATGGAGCGGGTGTTCGACCGCTACGGCGTGGAGCGCGACTTCCGGGTCGGGCCGGGCGACCACTCGGGCACCTACGGCGTGCCGTACTTCCGCGAGCAGCTCGCCGAGCAGTACGCGCGGCTGCGCCACTGGGACGGCGGCGGCCGGCCGCCACCCCGCCCCGTGCGCTTCGACTACCGCACCGTGCGCTCCGCCTTCTCCGTGTGGGGCTGGTCGTTCGCGGTGGAGCGTGAGGCCATGGAGTTCCTGAACCTCACCGACGTCTCGTGCGACGGGCTGACGCTGCGCGGCAGCGGCTCGGTCACCGTCACCGTGCCCGCGCGCTGCGCCGCCACCGGTCCCGGCGGGGAGCGCACCTTCACCGTGGACCTGGGCCCGTCGCAGCCGGCCGACGAGCCGGCCGGAATGGGCCAGTCCTCCGCCTACGGGCGCGTCGTGCGGGTGACGCTCGAGCGTCGCGGCAACGGGCCGGCCGGCGGTGGGACGGGCGCGGGCCGATGAGCCGGCCGACGGCCCGCCTGAGCCTGGCGGCGGTGCTCGCGCTGGCGGCGGCGTGCGCCGCGCCGGCGGCGTACGACGTCGGCGGGTCGGACCTGGCCGGCGGGGCAGCGGCGGGCGCCCCGGGCGTCGCCGGGGGTCAGCCCGGCGACGCCGGGCCGGGTGTGGCGGCCATCGGGGAGCGGCCCGGCACGTCGAGTCCCGTCGGCCCCGCTACGCCGGCGGACGTGCCAGCGGGCAGTGGCCCGGCCGGCCGGGCGCCCGCCGGCGGCCGGACGCCGGTGACGGGCGGCGCGGCACCGTCCGGCGGCACCGTCGCCATCGGCTTCCAGGTGTCCAAGAACGTGACTGCCGCGTTCGCGGCCGTGGGCGCCGAGGGCGAGCCGCCGGAGGAGCGCGCGATCGTCGGGGCGCTGGTCGACTGGGCCAACCGCAACGGCGGCATCGCGGGCCGGCGCATCGTGCCGATCGTGCACGAGACCGACGCGACCTCCGGCTCCTTCAGCGCGCAGGCGCAGGCGGCGTGCGCGACCTTCACCGAGGACAACCGGGTGTTCGCCGTCGGCTCCAGCCCGGTGGGCGGCAACGACGCGCTGCTGGCCTGCCTGGCGCAGAAGGGCACGCCGCTGGTGGAGCAGAACCACTGGCTGTTCGACGAGCCCTACCACCGCCGCTACGGCGGGCTGCTGTTCCAGCCTGCCAAGGCGCGGCCCGAGCGCTGGATCCCCGCTTGGGTCGACGGCCTGGCCGAGCAGGGCTACTTCGAGGGCGCGGTGGTGGGCGTGGTGCGCTTCGACGCGCCGGCGTTCGAGCGGCTGGCCACCGCGCACCTGCTGCCGCGGCTGGCCCGCCACGGCGTCGAGCCCGCCGAGCACGTGGCCATCCGCACGCCGGGCGGGGTGTCGGACTTCGGGGCCATGGCCGCGGAGATCAACAACGCCATCCTGCGCTTCCGCGCCGCCGGGGTCACCCACGTGCTGATCCTGGAGAACGCGGCGATCCTGTCGTTCTTCTGGATGCCCCAGGCGGACAGCTCCGGGTACCGCCCCCGCTACGGCATGAGCAGCGCCAGCACGCCCACCACGGTGTCCAACCAGGCGCCGGCGGCGCAGCTCGCCGACGCCGTGGGCGTGGGCTGGGCCCCGCCCGTCGACGTCTACGACGCCCAGCACCCGGGCGGCAACCCGATCTGGGCGACGTGCATGGACATCCTGCGCGAGGCGGGCCTGAGCACCGGCTACAAGAGCCAGGGCTTCTACGTGCACCCGCACTGCGACACCGTGTTCTTCCTGCGCGCCGCCATGGCGCTCGCGCCGCGCTTCGACGTCGACGGCCTGCGCGCCGGCGCCGCGGCGCTGGGGTCGAGCTACCTGTCGCCGTTCTCGCACCGCACGCACCTGGCGGCGGGGCGCATGGACGGCGCCGCCGGCTGGCGGGCGTTCGCGTTCGACGCGGCCTGCGCGTGCTGGCGCTACCACGGGCCCGTGCGGCCCCTACCATGAGCCGATCCGGGAGCCGATCCGGGCAGAACGGACATCCGCCCTTGCGTTATTCTAGATTTACTGTAGCCTCGCCGCACCGCTTGAGTCGAGGTGCGGGACGGAAGGGCAGGACCGTGTGCGCGCTGCGTGAGGGGGTGGAATGAGCCTCCAGGTGGCGGGGTTCGAGTTGACCGGTCCAGTGCTGCTGCTCGGGGCCGTGACCGGCATGACCTACGGGATCCTGGCCGTCGGCCTGGTGCTCATCTACCGGTCGAACAGGATCATCAACTTCGCCCACGGCGAGATCGGCACGTTCGCCGCCGCCGTGCTGGGTGTCGCGGTCAACCGCTGGGGCGTGCCCTACTGGGTCGCGTTCCCCCTGGCGATCGGGCTCGGCGCCCTGATCGGCGCGGTGAGCGAGGCGGCCGTGCTGCGGCGGCTGCGCCGCGCGCCGGCGATCATGAGCGTGGTCGCCACGCTGGGCCTGGCCGGCTTCCTGCTGCTGCTCGCGCTCGTGGTCAACAACCAGGTCAGCGCCGGGCGGCTGTTCCCCCAGCCGGTCGGGCTGCCGTCCTTCGACGTCGGCCCGCTGTTCGTGAGCAGCGCCTACTCCGGCATGCTGCTGCTGGCGCCGGTCGTGGTCGGCGCCCTGACGCTGTTCCTGCGCCGGTCGCGCTACGGCCTGGCGATCCGCGCGGCCGCCGCCAACGGCGACGCCGCGCGCCTGGCCGGCGTGTCGACCACGCGCATGTCCACCCTGTCGTGGGCCATCGCGGGCGGCGTGGCCGCGTTCACCGCGATCCTGGTGCTGCCCACGCGCGGCTTCATCTCCACGGAGTTCCTCGGCCCCGGCCTGCTCATGCGCGCGTTGACGGCCGCCGTCATCGCCCGCATGACCAGCCTGCCCGTGGCGCTGGCGGCTGGCCTCGGCGTCGGCGTGGTCGAGCAGGTGCTGCTGTGGAACGACCCTCGCGGGGGCACCGTCGAGATGGTGCTGTTCGTGATCGTGCTGCTCACCCTGCTGGTCCAGAAGCGGCAGGCCGGCCGGGACGAGGAGAAGGGCAGCTGGGCGGCCGTGCAGGCCTGGGCGCCCCTGCCGGAGAGCCTGCGCGCCGTGCCGGTGATCCGCCGCCTGGGTGCGATCGTGGCGGCGGTGGCGGCGGTGGCCGCGCTGCTGCTGCCCCTGGTGGCCACCAACTCCGCCTCGATCATCCTGGTGTCGATCATGGGCTTCGGCCTGGTGGGCCTGTCGCTGTCGATCGTCACCGGCCTGTCCGGCCAGCTGTCGCTGGGCCAGTTCGCGCTCGCGGGCGTCGGCGCGACGGTCTCCGCGGCGGTCACGCTGCACACCGGCAGCTACCCGCTGGGCTTCTTCGTCGCCGGGCTGGCGGCCGCCGGCGTGTCCCTGCTCATCGGCCTGCCCGCGCTGCGCATCCGCGGGCTGATGCTCGCCGTCACCACGCTCGGTTTCGCGCTCGCCGCCCAGAGCTGGCTGCTGCAGCAGTCGTGGATGCTCGGCGACGGCATCGACCCTGGGCGCCCCATCGTGGGCGCGTTCGTCTTCGACACCGGCAAGCGCTACTACTACGTGGCGCTGGCGGCGCTGGCGTTCGGTTTCTGGCTGGCCCGCAACGTCTGGCGGGGCGGGCTGGGGCGCAGCCTGCGTGCGATCCGCGACAACGAGGACGGCGCGCGCGCCTTCACGGTGCCCGCCACGCGGGTCAAGCTTCAGGGCTTCACCACCGCCGGCTTCCTGGCCGGCCTGGGCGGTGCGGTGTACGGCCACGCGCTGTCGCGCATCGGCGCGGCGGCGTTCCCCGTCGACGCCAGTGTCGACACCGTCGCGATGACCGTGCTCGGCGGC
This sequence comes from Egibacteraceae bacterium, assembly GCA_035553555.1. Taxonomy (GTDB): domain Bacteria; phylum Actinomycetota; class Nitriliruptoria; order Euzebyales; family Egibacteraceae; genus DATMKC01. The sequence goes on from DATMKC010000321.1 coordinate 6,299, forward strand.
GTCGGCGTGCTGGCCGGGCCGCTGCTCGGCGCCCTCTACATCATCGGCGTGCCGGAGTTCCTGCCCCTGGACAACGCGGGCCTCGCCGCCACGTCGCTGGGCTGGCTCGCGCTGATCCTGGCCTATCCCGGCGGCATCGCGCAGGCGCTGCGGCCGCTGCGCGACCGCGTGGTCGACGCGCTCGCCCGCATGCACGGCGTGGACCCGGTGGCCGCCCGCCGGCGCGACGACACGCCACCCGGCGCCGCGCTGGTGCGCCTGCCGGAGCCGGGCCCGCGCGCCGCCGCGCCGGGCGGCGTGCTGCTGGAGGTGCGCGGCATGCGCAAGCGCTTCGGCGGCATCACCGCGGTGGACGACGTGAGCCTCCAGGTGCGTCCGGGCGAGATCCTCGGCCTGATCGGGCCCAACGGCGCGGGCAAGACCACGCTGTTCGAGCTGATCGGCGGGTTCACCAGGCCCGACGAGGGAGTGGTGCGCTTCGCCGGACAGGACGTCAGCGCGCTGGGCCCCGACCGGCGCGCGGACCTCGGCCTGGTGCGCTCGTTCCAGGACGCCGGGCTGTTCCCCACGCTGACCGTGCTGGAGACGGTGCAGCTTTCGCTGGAGCGCGCGCAGCCCACGCGGCTCGCCCACGCGCTGTCCGGCTATCGCGGCGCCGAGGCGCGCAAGGAGGCTCGCGCGCGGGAGCTCGTGGAGATGCTGGGCCTGCACGCCTACCGCAACCGCCAGATCCTGGAGCTGTCCACCGGCACGCGGCGCATCACCGAGCTGGCGTGCCTGGTCGCCCTGGACCCCACGGTGCTGCTGCTCGACGAGCCGGCGGCCGGCATCGCGCAGCGGGAGACCGAGGCGCTCGGCGAGCTGCTGCTGCGCCTGCGCGGCGAGCTGGCGCTCACCATCGTCGTGGTCGAGCACGACATCCCGCTGGTGATGCGACTGGCGGACCGCATCGTGGCGATGGAGTCCGGGCGCGTCATCGCCGACGGCTCGCCGCAGGCGGTGCGCGAGGACCCCCGGGTGATCGAGAGCTACCTCGGCGGCGACAGCGCCGCGATCGAGCGCTCCGGCTCCGGGGGCGGCCGCCGCGAGGACGCGACCGAGCCGCTCGTGGTGCAGCCCGCGGTGCTCGCCGGCCGCTGTGCCGCCACCACGCGCGGCGGCAGCCGCTGCAGCCGGGCCGCGCGCGACGGCGGCTGGTGCGCCCAGCACGCCGCGTTCGCCGGGAGCCGGTCGTGACCGGCCGCGTGCCCGTGCCCGTCCTGGCCGGCGCCCTGGCGCTGTGCCTGGCGCTGTTCGCCCTGCTGGCGGCCCCCGGGCTGGCGTTCTCCTCCGACGACCAGCTCCGCATGGTCGCGCCGGTGGAGCTGGAGCGCGTCGAGGGCGAGGTGGTGGTGCGCTGGAAGGTCTCCGATGAGGTCGCGCGCCTGGTCGGCGAGCGCCGCGCCTTCTTCGCCGTGTTCGTCGACCGCGCGCCGATCGCGCCGGGCGAGAGCCTGGCGTCGCTCGCCGACGACGGCTGCCGGCGCGCACCCGCCTGCCCGGACCGCGCCTGGCTGGCGGAGCGCAACGTGCACGTGAGCCTGGTCAGCGCGGTGCGCCTGCCGGTCCTGCCGGCGCGCGGCTGGGGCCGTGGCGGCACGGGGCACGAGGCGACCGTGGTGCTGATGCGCTCCGACGGCGTGCGCCGGGGCGAGGCCGCGGACTCGGTCCGCTTCCTGGTGGAGGAGGACGGCAGATGAGCGCCGCGGACGCCGCCGAGCTGGCCGAGCGCGGCCTGCACCCCAGTGGCGTGCACGAGATGGGACGCCGCCTGCTCGGTGTGCCGGGGGATGGCGACGCGCCGCCGTTCGCCGGCACCGTCGACCGCGCGGGGCTGCGGGCGCTCGCGGGCATCGCGGCCGCCGGCGGCGCCGCGCTGCTGCTGCCGTACGCGCTCGCGCCGCTGGCCGGTCCCGTGGGCCATGCGCTCGGCGCGGGAGCGGGCCTGGTCCGCGGCGGCCTGGTGCTGTTCCTGCTGGTGTCGGGCGCCGCGGCCATCGCTGTGCCGGCGTTCACCGGGGCGCGCCCGCGCCGCGACGGAGTCGCGCTGGCGGCCGAGCTCGGCCTGCTGGTGGTGTCGTTCGCCGCGGCCTTCGCGCGCACCGGCGGCATGTTGCTGCTGTTGCTGCTCGCCGCGGGCCTGGCCACCGGCGCCGGGGCGGCCGTGCACGTGCCGCTGCTGGTGGACCGCTTCGCCGCCGAGGTGCGCCAGCGTGTCGCCGCGCTGCACGCCGCCGTCGGCCTGGGCGCCGCGGGTGCCGCCATGGCGCTGGGAGCGACCGCCGTGGCGGGGGGAGCGGGCTGGCGCACCGTGCCGCTGGCCGCCGCGCTCGTCGCGGGGGCCGCGGCCGTGCTGGCCGCGCCGCTGCGCGACCCGGGTTTCGGCCGCCACGACACCGACCGGCTGCACGCCGCCGTGCGCGAGGGCATGGGCATGGGCGGCGAGGACGGCGCCGCCGGCCAGCTCGGCCCGAACCTGGCCTACGGCGAGACGCTGCGCCGCGTGCTGCTCGTGCCCCCGGTGCGCACGGGGCTCGGGGCGGCGGCCGTCTCCGGCATGTTCGCGCTGCCCCTGCACCTGACGCTGCTCGGACATCTCGAGGCCGCGTGGCGCGTCGGTCCCGCCGGCCGCGCGGTCCTGCTCGGCGTGATGCTGCTCGCCGCCGGCGCGGGCGTGGTCGCGCTCGCCGAGCGCGGCGAGGCGCTGTTCCGCCGCTCCCCATCGGCGCACGCCGGGCGCCTCGCCGCGCTGCTGGTCGCCGGCGCGCTGGCACTCGGGCTCGGCGCGCTGCTGCCCACGCCGGTCCTCGGTGTACCGCTGCTGTTCGCGGGCCTCGCCGCGACCGCCGCCGTGCTGCCCGCGCTCACGGTCGCCCTGCTCACCGTGGTGCCGGCCGCGATGCGCGGCCACGCCGCCGGCGTGCTGGCCGCGATGAGCGCGGCCGCCGGCGGGGTTGCGGGCGTGCTGCTGCTCGGCGCGCTGGGCAGCCGCTTCGGCACGGGCGTGGCCGTCGCGGGCCTGGTCGTGCCCGCGCTCGCGGGGGCGGCGGCGCTGCGCCGCGTGGGGCCGCAGCTGGAGACCGAGCTGGACCGGCGCGTGGACGAGATCGTCGAGATCGAGGACCTGCGGCGCGTGCGTGCGACCGGGGGACACGTGCCGTTGCTGAGCTGCCGGCACATCGACTTCTCCTACGGGCTGCTGCAGATCCTGTTCGACGTCAGCTTCACGGTCGACGAGGGCGAGATGGTGGCGCTGCTCGGCACCAACGGCGCCGGCAAGTCCACGCTGCTGCGCGTCATCTCCGGCCTCGGCCTGCCCAGCGCCGGCACGGTGCGGCTGCAGGGCGAGGACGTGACCTACCTGGACGCCGAGCGGCGAGTGGGCATGGGCATCGCGCAGGTGCCCGGCGGCAAGGCGACGTTCGGCCCGCTGAGCGTGGTGGACAACCTGCGGGTGTTCGGCCACAGCGCGGGGCGCCGGCGCGACCGCGTCGACCAGGGGATCGAGGCGACCTTCGCCGCCTTCCCGCGCCTGGCCGAGCGCCGCAACCAGCTCGCCGCCACGCTGTCGGGCGGCGAGCAGCAGATGCTCGCCCTGGGCAAGGCGCTGATCCTGCAGCCGCGCCTGCTGCTGATCGACGAGCTGTCGCTGGGGCTGGCGCCCAAGGTCGTCGGCGAGCTGCTCGCGATGGTGCGCGGGATCAACCAGACGGGCACCGCGGTGGTGCTGGTCGAGCAGTCGGTGAACGTCGCGCTCTCGCTGGTCGAACACGCCTACTTCATGGAGAAGGGCCAGATGCGCTTCGACGGTCCGGCGGGCGAACTGCTCGAGCGCCCCGAACTGCTGCGCTCGGTGTTCCTCCAGGGCGCCGCCCAGGGCGCGCCGGCGCTCGACTCCGCAGGCACCGGGCAGGACAGCCGACAGGACAGGGAGACGGTGACAGGGCCATGAGCGGCAACGGCGGCAGGACGCGCAGGGTGCGGTCGGTGGCGGTGTTCGGCGCGCTCGCGCTGGGTGCGGTGGCGTGTGGAGAGCCGGCGGCGCTCGACGTGGCGCAGGGCAGCGTGAGCCTGGACGAGCTGTTCGCCGGCGACTCCGGCGGGCAGGCGGAGTTCGGCGAGGACGGTGCCGCGCCGGCGAGCGGCACCGGCGTGCCCGGCGAGGACGGTGGCCTCGGCGCCGGCGACCCCGGCACCGGGGACGGCGGCGGGCTGGTGCCCGGCGGGGACCCGGCCGGCCCCGGCGACGGCCGGGCGACACCGGGGCGGCGGCCCGGAGCGTCGGGTGGCGGGGCGTCGCCGCGGCAGGTGCCGTCCGGCAAGGGCGTGAGCGCCACCGAGGTCAAGGTCGGCATCCAGGCCAGCAAGGAGCTCGGCGCCGGATTCGCCCTGGTGGGCGCCAGCGGCGAGGCGCCCAGCGAGCGCCGGATCGCCGAGGCGCTGGTGAAGTGGGTCAACG
>DATMKC010000322.1:0-4543 GCA_035553555.1 Egibacteraceae bacterium
CCATTGGAGCTTGCGGTCCTGAAACGCGCGGCGTTCCCGCTCCGCCAACACATCGACACCGGTTTTGGCGACGGCGGTGTCGATCTCGCGGGCCAGGCGGGTGCGGTTCACGGTCTGGCCGACCGTCGACGCCGTGCGGTCGATCGTGGCGAGCAGCACCTCGGCGTCGTCACGGCCGGCCACTTCGGCGGCCTTCTTGACGGCCACGGCGGCCTGGCCCACGCCCATGCGGCCGTCGGCGAACGCCGCCGCCGTGTCCGGCAACTGCTGCAGCCCCGCCGCGAGCTCGGTCCGCGCCCTCGCCTCACCAGGGGTGAGTTGCAGCACGCGCGTCAACAGGTCCTCGGTCGACCCGGCGGACTGGCCGCGCGCCGCAGCACGCTGCTCGATCTCGACCACCACCGCGCACTTGTGCGACTCCGCGACCCTGCTCACAGCTTCCAGGCGCTGCACGGCCTGCGTGAGCTCGACATCGTCGACCGCGCCGCCCAGCGGCAGCGTCTTGGCGCGGCGCAACGCGCGCTCGGCCACGTCCAGCAGACCGTGAAGGTCCGCGGTGGCCAGCGCCGCGTCGATCCCGACTCCCGTACTCGAACACATGTTCGATAGATTATCACGAGGGCGCGACTCGTCAAGCCGCGAATCCACAGCGGCACAAGACCAAGCGCACTCGTTAGAGCAGGTGGCGTGGCGCGCGAGCCCGCCAGGCGTCCTGGATCAGCTGCTCCAGCAGGCCGAGGCCCACGGCATCAAGGCGCACGAGCACGCTGGCATGCCCGTCATAGTGCGGCGTCGTGAACACCGTGGGGGAGTGCTCCGTCAGCAGCACGCGCTTTTCGTGCTCGCCGGCGCACCACAGCACCAGCACGCGGGCCTCCTCGTGCATGCGGGCGAACACCTTCCCGTTCACGTGCCATGCCGCTGTGCCGTAAGACAGCCGCTCCTGCACGGCGGGCAGCGACAGCGCCACGCGACGGACATCGTCCTCGGTGAGCACCCTAGGCCCCTGTGGAGCCCTCGCGGTAGACCTTCACGCGGGCCAGGCGGCCGTCGCGAACGGTGTAGAAGGCGGCGATGGCGAACTCCAAGGATTCGCCCTGGTAGCTGATGCGCTCGGACAGCTCGCACGCTGCGGTGTCGCCCTGCACAACCGCGGAGCGCAGCTCCATCGTCGCCTGGATGTCCGGGCCGAACGCCTGGCGGAACAGCTCGCCGATCCCGCGCCTGCCGATCAGCAGCTCGTCGCCGGTGGCGAACACGGCGTCCTCGGCGAAACCGTCCAGGACGGCGTCGAGGTCGGCGGCGTTGAACGCGGCGAGGTGCGCGTGCACCACCGCGAGCACCGCCTCCGTCACGACTGCAGCCGGCGCGCCATCCATCCGGCGGCGTAGGTGATGACGAGGTCGGCGCCCGCCCGGCGGATCGACAGCAGGGTCTCCGCCATGGCGCGGTCGAGGTCGAGCCAGCCGCGCTCGGCGGCGGCGTGCACCATCGCGTACTCCCCGGACACGTGATAGGCGGCCAGCCGCATCCCGGTGGCCTGCTTCACGCGGTGCACCACGTCCAGGTAGGCCACGGCGGGCTTGACCATGAGCACATCGGCGCCTTCTGCCATGTCGGCCAACGCCTCCCGCACACCCTCTTCCACGTTGCCGGGGTCCATCTGGTAGCCGCTGCGGTCGCCGAACTGCGGCGCGCACTCGGCGGCGTCGCGGAACGGCCCGTAGAACGCGCTGGCGTACTTGGTGCAGTAGCTCATGATCGCGGCGCGCTCCGCGAAGCCGGCGTCGTCCAGCGCCGCGCGGATGGCGCGCACCATGCCGTCCATCATCCCGCTCGGCGAGATGAAGTCGGCGCCCGCCTGCGCCTGGCTCACCGCGACGCGCGCGTAGGCCTCGTTGGCCGCGTCGTTGTCCACGCTGCCGTCGGCGCGCAGCGGCCCGCAGTGCCCGTGGGAGGTGTACTCGTCCAGGCAGGTGTCGGCCATGACCACCAGCTCGTCGCCGTGGTCCTCGCGCAGCGCCCTGATCCCCCGCTGCAGGATGCCGTCCGGATTCCACGCCTCCGAGCCCGCGTCGTCCTTTCGCGCCGGCACGCCGAACAGGAGCACGGCCGACACGCCGGACCCGCGCAGCTCCTTCACCTCGGCGCGCAGTGACTCCACCGTGTGCTGTGACACGCCGGGCATCGACGCCACCGGCTGCGGCTCGTCCACGCCCTCTTTCACGAACAGCGGCGCGACCAGCTGCGACGGGGTGAGCGTGGTCTCGCGCACGGCGGCGCGGATCGCCGCGGTGCGGCGCAGGCGGCGGGGTCGCGAGCCAGGAAAGGAAGCAGGATTCATTCCCATGAGGATAGTGCTGCGGTAGCGTCCGGCGACATGGACGACATCTCCACCCCCGTCGGCATCACCATCATCGTCATCGCGGCCGTCGTGCTGCTGAAGGCGGCCAAGACCGTGGTGAAGCTGGCGATGGTCGCGCTGATCGTGCTGGGCTTCTACGTCTGGTTCGGCATGCGTGCCGCCGACGCCCTGCTGCGCTGATCACCCCGGGTGCGGAGCACCGCCTCGACGAGGCCGTCGAGGTCGTGCGTCGGCCCTTCGGCGTCCACGCGCAGGCCCAGCTCCCGGCACGTCGCCGACGTCACCGGGCCGATCGAGGCGATGCGCACCGATTCCGGGGGCGGGCCGCCCAGCAGCTCCAGGGTGTTGCGCACCGTGGAGGACGACGCGAACGCGAGCACGTCAATCTCCCCGTCCAGGACCGCCTCGGCGACACCGTCCGGCAGGGCCTCGGCGCGCACGGTGCGGTAGGCCTCCACCTCCGTGACGTCCCAGCCGGCCTCCTCCAGCGCGCGCGTCAGCACGGGGGTCGCGATGTCGGCGCGCGGGAGCAGCGCCCGCTGCGGCGCGGCGTCCGCGGTGAGCGCCTCGGCCAGACCCTGCGTGGTGAACCGCTCCGGGACGAGGTCGGCCCGCAGACCCCGGGCGGCCAGCGCCTCGGCGGTGCCCGGGCCGACGGCCGCGATCCGCACCCGCGCGAACGCGCGCGCGTCCAGCCCCAGCGCGTCCAGGCGCGCGAACACCGCGTCGACACCGTTGGCGGACGTGAGCGCCACCCAGTCGAAGCCGCCGTCCGCCATGCGCGCGAGGCATTCGCCGAGGCGCTCCGGCTCACGCCCGGGCTCGATCGCGATGGTGGGCGCCTCGATCGGCTCCGCGCCCAGGGCGCGCAGCCGCTCCGACAGCTCGCCGGCCTGGTGCCGGGTGCGCGGGACCAGCACGGAGACCCCGTGCAGCGGCCGGTCCTCGAACCACGCCAGGTCCTCCGGCAGCGCCGCGACATCGCCCACGACGGTCACCGCCGGAGACGTGAAGCCGGTCTCGGCGACGCGCTGCGCCACGTCCGCGAGCGTCGCGCGCAGCGAGCGCTGGCGCGCCGTGGTGCCCCACTGCACCAGCGCCACCGGCGTGGACGCCGGCTTGCCGGCCGAGACCAGGGCGGCGGCGATCTCCCCGATGCGGCCCACGCCCATGAGCAGCACCAGCGTGCCGGGGAAGCGCGCCAGCGCCTCGTAGTCCACCTGCGTCTCGCCCTTGGTGGGGTCCTCGTGCCCGGTCACCACGGCGAAGCCCGGCGCCACCGCGCGGTGGGTCACCGGGATGCCGGCGTACGCGGGCGCGGCTATGGCGGAGGTCACGCCGGGCACCACCTCGAACGGCACGCCGTGCACCCGGCAGTGCGCCGCCTCCTCCGAGCCGCGGCCCAGCACGAACGGGTCGCCACCCTTGAAGCGCACCACCGCGTCGCCCGCCTTGGCGCGCTCCACCAGCAGGGCGTTGATCTCGTCCTGGCTCAGCGCGTGCCGGTCGGGCAGCTTGCCGACGTAGACCTGCTCGGCGCCGGGGGGGCACAGCGCGCGCACCGCGGAGGGCGCGAGGCGGTCGTAGGCCACGAACGTGGCGGTGGACAGCAGGCGCGCCGCGCGCAGCGACACCAGGCCAGGGTCGCCGGGGCCGCCGCCCACCAGGTACACCGTGCCGTGCCGCGCCGCCGGCCCGCCGAACGGGATGGTCATGCCTGCCGCTCCCGCCGCTGCGCGATGGCGTGGAGGATCGCCGCGCCGCCGGCGTCGATGACGTCCTGGGCGAGCTGCTCGCCGAGCTCCTCCGGCTTGTCGTAGGGCCCCTTGGAGGACTTGCGGATGGTGCCGCGCCGCACCGGGTCGCCCAGCACGCCGATCAGTTCCAGGCCGCCGAGGCGCGACAGGGTCCCCAGGGCGCCGACGGGCGCCAGGCAGCCGCCGCCCAGGCGGTTGAGGAACGCGCGCTCGGCCAGCACCGCGCGATGCGTGGGCGTGTGGTCGATGAGCTTGCACACCGCCAGCGCGTCGTCGTCGTCGCCGCGGCACTCGATCGCCAGCGCGCCCTGGCCGGGCGCGGAGACGCACTCCCCCGGCTCCAGCGGCACGGCCTTCAGCGGCAGGTCAGGCGCGCCCAGCCCGCCGAGCTCCTCCGGCACGTACAGGCGCTTCATGCCGG
>DATMKC010000323.1:0-4490 GCA_035553555.1 Egibacteraceae bacterium
CCAGAGATGAGCTTCCCACACCGGCTGCGATGGCTCGGTAGATCTCGCGGCGGTCCTTGTGGTCGTTGTGATCCTGCCGCGATTCCAATACCAGTGTCTGGACGCTGCGGGGGAGGCCGGCGACGAGGTTCCATAGGCACCGAACGCGAGATTGTTCGGACTTGCGCTGGCTGGGTGTGGGGCAGCCAGTCGTTGCCCGGGCACGATCACGGCAGTGAGCAGAAACAGACCGCCCCCGTCGGCGCGCCGGCGGAACGATTCGTCTACGAACGCGGAAGCGGGTTGCACGCCGGCAGTCTGCGGTGCGCGGGCGCGGGCCGCCTCAGGCACACCGCGCAGGTGTGGATAACAACCGTGTCCGACTGGCCGCGTCCGAGACGCCAGCGTGTGCGAAGCTTTCACCGACAACTTCTGGGTGTCACCAGACAACCAGTGGTGTCGTCTCCTGAGCAGGCCCGAGCAAGGTGTTGCCGCCAAATGAAGATTCTCGTGACCGGCGGGGCCGGGTTCATCGGCTCCAACTTCATCCGCCAGACGCTGGCCAACCAGCCCGACGTGCGGATCACCAACTACGACAAGCTGACCTACGCGGGAAACCTCGAGTCGCTGAAGGACGTCGCCGACGACCCGCGCTACAGCTTCGTGCGCGGCGACATCAACGACGCCGAACTGCTGGAGGAGGTGCTGCCCGGTCACGACGCGGTGGTGAACTTCGCCGCGGAGAGTCACGTCGACCGCTCCATCACCGCCTCGCGCGACTTCATCGAGGCCAACGTCCAGGGCGCCAACACGATCTTCAACGTGGCCATGCGCCTGGAGATCCCGAAGTTCCTGCACATCTCCACGGACGAGACCTACGGCTCGATTCCCGAGCCGGACTCGTTCAAGGAGGGCGACGCGCTGGAGCCCAACTCGCCGTACTCGGCGAGCAAGGCCTCGGCGGACCTGCTGGCGCGCGCCTACCGGGTGACGTTCGGCTACCCGATCACCGTGACGCGCACGGCCAACAACTTCGGGCCGTACCACTTCCCGGAGAAGGTCATCCCGCTGTTCGTCAGCAACCTCATCGACGGCAGGAAGGTCCCGCTGTACGGCGACGGGCGCAACGTGCGCGACTGGACCTACGTGCTGGACAACGCCGCCGCGCAGTGGCTGGTGCTGACGGAGGGCACGCCCGGCGAGATCTACAACGTGGGCGCCGGCAACGAGATGAGCAACAAGGAATTGACCTACGCGATCCTGGAGCGCTTCGGCTACACCGGCGCGCAGGCCGACGAGCACATCGAGTTCGTGGCGGACCGCCCCGGCCACGACCTGCGCTACTCCGTGGACACCGCGAAGGTGCGCGAGCTGGGCTGGAAGCCGCAGCACAGCTTCTCCGAGGCTCTGGATGCCACGATCGCGTGGTACCGCGCCAACGAGTGGTGGTGGCGGCCGCTCAAGGAGCAGGGCGCGAGCGAGCGGCAGGGCCTGGTCGGCAAGTGAAGGTCCTGATCACCGGCGCCGGCGGCCAGCTCGGCCACGACCTCGTCAAGGCGTTCGCCGACGACGACGTGGTGGCGCTCGCGCGCGGGGAGCTGGACGTGACCGACGAGGCCGCGGTGGTCGCCGCGATGCGCGACCACGCCCCCGACCTCGTCGTGCACGCCGCCGCCTACACGAAGGTCGACGCGGCCGAACAGGACGCCGAGGCGGCGTGGCGGGTCAACGCCATCGGCTCGTGGTGGGTGGCGCGCGCCTGCAAGCTGGCCGGCGCCGCGATGGTCTACGTCTCCAGCGACTACGTGTTCGACGGGACGCTGGGCCGCGCCTACACCGAGTTCGACCGTGTCAACCCGCAGGGCGTGTACGCGCGCAGCAAGGAGGCGGGGGAGCAGCTCGTGCGCGAAGTCTGCCCAGAGCACTACATCGTGCGCACGTCGTGGGTGCAGGGCGAGCACGGCGGCAACTTCGTGAAGACCATGCTCCGGCTGGGGGCCCAGAGGTCCGAGCAGGGGGACAGCCTCACGGTGGTGGCCGACCAGACCGGCTCGCCGACGTTCACCGCCGACCTGGCGCCGGCCATCCGGCGCCTGGCCGTGACCGGCCGCCACGGCACCTACCACGTGACCAACAGCGGCCACACCACCTGGCACGAGTTCGCCCAGGCGATCTTCGACTTCGCCGGACTGGACGTGCGCGTCGAGGCGACGACGACCGCCGAGTACGGCGCGCCGGCGTCCCGCCCGGCCTACTCGGTGCTCGACAACCTCAAGGCGCGCCTCACCGGCCTGGAGCCGCTGCCGGAGTGGCGCGACTCGCTGCGCGACCTGGTTGGCCGCCTCCAGAGCGCCGACGGGTAGGTCGTGCGCGCCGCCGTCGTCGTCGTCAACCACAACACCCAGGCGGAGCTGCTGGCGTGCCTGGAGACGCTGGGCGCGTCCGGGTAGTGCGCGCGTGCTGGAGCTGGACAATCTCGGCTTCGGCAAGGCGGCCAACGCGGGCGTGGCGGCGACCACCGCCGAGGCGTTGGTGATCGCGAACGCCGACACGCGCTTTCCCGCCGGCTCGGTGCGGGCCATGGCGGACCACCTGCGCGACAACCCGCGGGTCGGTGCGCTCGGCCCGCTGATCCGCTTCCCCGACGGGCGGCTGCAGTGGTCGGCGCGCGCCTTCCCGTCCGTCGGCCAGGCGATCGGCCATGCGCTGCTGGGGATGTGGCGCCCGGACAACCGCTGGACGCGCGCGTACCGCCTGACGGACTGGGACCACCGGTCGGAGCGCGAGGTGGACTGGGTCAGCGGCGCGTGCCTGGCGCTGCGGCGCGAGGCGTTCGACCAGGTCGGCGGCTTCGACCCGTCCTACTTCATGTTCGTGGAGGACGTGGACCTGTGCGCGCGGCTGTGGGAGGCCGGGTGGACGGTGGTGTTCTCGCCCGTCGCCGAGGTGACGCACGCGGTGGGCGCCTCCGTCGGCGCGCGGCCGTTCCGCATGGTGGTGGAGCACGCGCGCTCGCTGAACTTCTTCTTCACGCGGCGCTACGCGCACGGCTGGCGCCGCGCGCTCGTGCCGTTCATCCGAGCGGGCCTGGTCGGCTGGGTCCTGGCGGCATGGACGTGGTCGGCCCTCAGGGGCCGCTCCATCGGCCACGCCTAGACCCGGGGTGTGTCGAAAAAATCAATGTCAGGATGACTCAGTCGACACACCCCGGTTTTCAGAGGCACCGACGGTAGGGTGGCGGTCATGTCGCAGGTTCGCCCCGCCCTCCTCCGCCGTGCCCTCCTGGTCCTCGTCGCCGCGCTGAGCGTGGCGACGCTGCCGGCGCTGCCGGCCGCCGCCCAGTCCGGCTGCACGCCGGCGGGCGGGCAGGCCATCCCCGGCCCGTCCACCATCCCGGCCGGCGACTTCGTGGTCATCGGCGGCGGCTGGGGCCACGGCGTCGGCATGAGCCAGTACGGCGCCCAGGGCGCCGCCAAGCTGGGCTGTACCGCCCAGCAGATCCTGCAGACCTACTACCAGGGCGTCACGATCGGGCAGGCTCCGGTGCTGCCCGAGTCCGTCCGGGTGAGCCTGTGGCCGGAGCGCCCGGGCGGCGCGCCCGTGCCCGCCATCTGCATCCGTGCGCACACCGGCGCGCCGGCCTGGCAGCCGCCGGAAGGTGACGCGCTCACGCAGCCGACCGGCTCCCTGTGGCGCGTGGACGTGCTGGTGGACGGCTCCTACACCATCCGCCAGTTCGACTCGGTCGACGGCTGCCGCAATGCCGGCACCAGCGGCACGGGGACCGAGGTGTGGTCGGGTGGCTCCGCCGGGCAGTTGCTGCGCGTGCCCTTGGACGGCACGCCGATCGTGCAGCTGACCTCCAAGTCGACCAACGCCACGTACCCGGAGGGCCGCCCGTACGCCCACGGCACCATGGAGTTCCGCTCCGTCGCCGGGGCTGCGGGCGCCACGACCGGCTCCACGTACCTGACCCTGCAGATCGACACGCACGAGGGCCGCAACGCGCTGGAGCGCTACCTGCGCGGCCTGTCGGAGATGCCGTCGTCCTGGGAGCCCGCCGCCCTGCAGGCGCAGGCGATCACCGGCCGCAGCTACGCGCAGGACAAGTGGGAGAGCTTCAAGGGCAGCCGCTCGGGCTGCCACTGCGACGTCTACGACTCCACGTCCGACCAGGTCTACGCCGGCTACATCAAGGAGTCCGAGCCGGGCTACGGGCACCGCTGGGTCGCCGCGGTGGACGCCACGGCCGGGCAGACGATGCGCTACGACGGTGACACCGCCGTCGGCTACTACTCCTCCTCCCACGGCGGCCACAGCGAGTCCAACGCGTTCGTGTGGGGCTCCAACGCGGTGGCCTACCTCAAGCCGGTCGACGACAGCCGCTGGGACCTCGCCTCACCCAACCCGCTGCGGCGCTGGGCGACCGCGCTCACCAAGGAGCAGGTCGGCCAGGCCTTCGGAGTCGGCGTGGCCACCAGCGTCACGCTGCCGGAGCCGCGCGGCGCGGC
>DATMKC010000324.1:0-6784 GCA_035553555.1 Egibacteraceae bacterium
GGCGCGGCATGCTCAAGGTGAAGCACGTGCCGGAGCAGCTGCTGGACGTGACCATCACGCCGGTACCGGCGTGATGGTCACGTCCAGCAGCTGCTCCGGCACGTGCTTCACCTTGAGCATGCCGCGCCAGCCGAACGTGAGCGCCGTGGACAGGCGCCCGGGCGGGGACGGCCGGGCCGTGGAGGCGATCGCCAGGCGGACGGCGCCCTCGTCGGCCGTCTCGGTGAACGTGGGGGATGCGGTCGCGTCGGTGCTCATACGGTCTCGGCCTCCTCGATCTGCGCGGTCCCGTCGGTGGCGACTTCCTCCGCGGTATGGCCGGTCAGCGCCAGGAACACCTCGTCCAGGCTGGGCTGTCCCAGCGTGAAGCTCGCCACGCCGACCCCGGCGCGCGCCAGCGCGGCGACGGCGTCGGCCGCGCGCTCCGGGTCCGAGCACGTCGCCGTCAGGGCCGCCGGGTCCGCCTCCAGGTTGACCGCGCCCAGGGCCCGGTCCAGCAGGTCCGCCGCCTGCGGGCACTGCTCGGGGTCCAGCAGGCGGACGTGCAGCGCGCCGGAGCCCACGGAGGCCTTCAGCTGCGCGGGCGTGCCCTCGGCGATGACCTTGCCGCGGTCGATGACCGCGATGCCGTCGGCGAGCTGGTCGGCCTCCTCCAGGTACTGGGTGCACAGCAGGATCGTCGTGCCCTCGGCCACCAGCGCCCGGACGATGCTCCAGACCTGGTTGCGCGAGCGCGGGTCCAGCCCGTTCGTGGGCTCGTCCAGGAACATCAGCTCCGGGGTCACGACGATGCTCGCCGCGATGTCCAGCCGCCGGCGCATGCCGCCGGAGTAGTGCTTCACCAGCTTGCCGGCGGCCTCGGACAGGCCGAAGGCGTCCAGCAGCTCCCCGGCGCGCGACTTCGCCGCGGCTCGTCCCAGGCCCAGCAGGCGCCCGAGCAGGACCAGGTTCTCCCGGCCGCTCAGGTCCTCGTCCACCGAGGCGAGCTGGCCGGTGAGGCTCACGACCCGGCGGACCGCGTCGGCCTCGCCGACGATGTCATGGCCGAGCACGCGGGCGCTGCCGCCATCCGGGCGCAGCAGCGTGGCGAGCATGCGGATGGTGGTGGTCTTGCCGGCGCCGTTGGGGCCGAGCACCGCGTAGACGGAGTGCGCGGGCACCGCGAGGTCCACGCCGTCGACCGCCCGGGTGTCGCCGAAGGTCTTCACCAGCCCGGTGGCCTCGATGGCCAGCCCGGCGCGTACGGGGGAGTGCGTCGTCATGCGCGATCTTTCCATTCCGAATCGACAGAACCTGTCCGGGGCACGTGCCTCGGACGCATTCTTGCGCGGCCCTGTGACAGTGCCGACGACAGTAGTGACGTCAGCGCCGCCGGGAACTCATCGGTCCAGTCGTGGCGGCAGCCCGAACAGCGGGAACAGCCGCTCGGTGTCCAGGAACGCGTTCATCGCCGCGATCGCGCCCTCGCGGATCTCGATCACCTGCACCGCCCACGGCTCCAGGTCCCCGTCCGGCCCCGGCTTGTACTGCCCGAACGCCGCCGAGCCGTTCGCCACCACCGGGACCAGGCGCGAGCCCCGGCAGCCGATGCCCGGGCCGAGGTACCAGCGGCGGATCTCGTCGTGGCCGGTGAGCCACAGGTCGTAGGGCGGCATCGTCTGCACGACATCGGCGTGCAGCAGGGCCGTGAGCGCGTCCAGGTCGTAGGCCTCGAACGCCGCCACGTAGCGGCCCAGCAGCGCCTGCTGTTCGGGGTCCAGGGGCCGCCACACGTCGGTCTCCGCGACGGCGCCGTCGGCCAGCGTCGCGCGCGCCCGCTGCAGCGCGCTGTTGACGGAGGCGACGGTGGTGTCGAGCAGCTCGGCGACCTCGGTGGCCGGCCAGCGCAGCACCTCGCGCAGGATCAGCACGGCGCGCTGCCGGGCGGGCAGGTGCTGCAGCGCCGCCACGAACGCCAGCCGCACCGACTCGCGTGCCGCGGCGACGTCCGCGGGATCCAGGGTGTCGCCCAGCATCAGCCGCTCCGGCATCGGCTCCAGCCACGCCTCGTGCGGGCGCGCCACGAGCTGCGCGGTGGCGGTCGCGCCCGCGGGACCCAGGTCCATCGGGCGGGCTCGCCGGGTGCGGCCGCGCGCCATGTCCAGGCACACGTTCGTGGCGATGCGGTACAGCCAGGACCGCACCGAGGCGCGGCCCTCGAAGCCCTCGAAGCCGCGCCAGGCGCGCAGCAGCGTCTCCTGCACGGCGTCCTCGGCCTCGAACGCCGAGCCGAGCATGCGGTAGCTGAAGGCGGTCAGCTCGCGGCGGTACGGTTCGAACTGGGCGCCGGGGTCCACGGTGTCGCCCGGGGTGACGGTCTGGGACATTTGGGCAGCATCCCAGGAACCATTGCACCGGACAAGCTCACGCGGGAGGATTCGCGCGTCGACCGATGAGTCCGGCCTCCGCGGTGCGTCCTACCACCAGCGCACCGCACGCATCGACGACCGAAGGGAACGACCGCTCATGCCGCCGATCATCCCCAACCTCTGGTTCGACACCGAGGCGGAGGAGGCCGCGAACTTCTATGTCTCCATCTTCCCCAACTCGCGCATCGTTGGCGTCACGCACTACAACGAGGCCGGCCCGCGGCAGGCGGGCATGGTGATGACCGTGGAGTTCGAGCTGGACGGCACGCGCTTCGTGGGGATCAACGGCGGCCCGGAGTTCACCTTCGACGAGGCGGTCTCCTTCCAGATCACCTGCGAGACCCAGGAGGAGATCGACCACTACTGGGAGCGCTTGACCGACGGGGGCCAGGAGGTGCAGTGCGGCTGGCTCAAGGACCGCTACGGGCTGGCCTGGCAGGTCGTGCCCAGCGGCATGGAGGAGGTCCTGGCCGATCCGGACTCCGAGCGGGCCCGCCGGGCCATGGAGGCGATGCTGGGCATGGTGAAGCTGGACATCGGCGCGCTGCGCGCCGCCGCCGACGGACGGTCCGTGTCCTGATGGCCTACGACGAGGCGCTGGCGGAGCGCGTCCGTGAGGCGATCGCGGCGCGCGAGGCGCTCAGCGAGCGCAAGATGTTCGGCGGGATCGCGTGGATGCTGCACGGCAACATGGCCGTGGGCATCGTCGGCGAGGACCTCATGGTGCGTGTGGGGCCGCAGGCGTACGAGTCCGCGCTGCGGGAGCCGCACGCCCGGCCCATGGACTTCACCGGCCGGCCGATGAACGGCTACGTCTTCGTTGCGGCGCCGGGCCTCACGGCCGACCAGGACCTGGCCGCCTGGGTCGCCCGCGGCGCCGGCTTCGCCGAGACGCTGCCGCCGAAGTGAGCGGCCCTACGCCAAGGAGGCGAGCAGCTCGTTGAAGGTCGCGCTGGGCCGCATGGCGGCGGAGGCGCGCTCGGGGTCGGGGAAGTAGTAGCCGCCCAGGTCGACCGGCCGGCCCTGGACGGCGTTCAGCTCGGACACGATGGCGGCCTCGTTCGCGGCCAGCCGCTCCGCCAGAGCCGCGAAGCGCTCGGCGAGCTGGGCGTCGGCGGACTGCTCGGCCAGCGCGCGCGCCCAGTACAGCGCCAGGTAGAAGTGGCTGCCGCGGTTGTCCAGCTCGCCGGCCTTGCGCGACGGCGACCTGCCGTTCTCCAGCACCCCCGCGGTCGCGGCGTCCAGCGCGTCGGCCAGGATGCGGGCGCGCGGGTTGCCGGTGGCCTCGCCCAGGAACTCCAGCGACGCGGCCAGGGCCAGGAACTCGCCCAGGGAGTCCCAGCGCAGGTGGTTCTCCTTCACGAACTGCTGCACGTGCTTGGGCGCGGAGCCGCCCGCCCCCGTCTCGAACAGGCCGCCGCCGTTCATCAGCGGCACGATGGACAGCATCTTCGCGCTGGTGCCCAGCTCCAGGATCGGGAACAGATCCGTAAGGTAGTCGCGCAGCACGTTGCCCGTCACGGAGATGGTGTTCTCGCCGCGCTTGGCGCGCTCCAGGCTGAACCGGGCCGCGGAGGCCACGTCCATCACGCGGATGTCCAGGCCGTCCGTGTCGTGCTCGCCCAGGTAGTCGTGCACCTTGGCGAGCAGCTGCGCGTCGTGCGGGCGCGTCTCGTCCAGCCAGAACACCGCCGGCCAGCCCGTGGCGCGGGCACGCGTCACCGCGAGCTTCACCCAGTCGCGGATCGCCGCGTCGGTGGTCTGGCACATGCGCCAGATGTCGCCGGCCTCGACGTCGTGCTCCAGCAGCACGGTGCCGGCGCCGTCCACCACGCGCACCGTGCCGGCGGCGGGGATCTCGAAGGTCTTGTCGTGCGAGCCGTACTCCTCGGCCTTCTGCGCCATGAGCCCGACGTTGGGCACGGTGCCCATGGTGGCGGGGTCGAAGGCGCCGTGCTCCTTGTGGAACTTGATGGTCTCGTCGTACAGCGGCGCGTAGCTGGAGTCGGGGATGACCGCCTTGGCGTCCTGCTGCTCGCCGGCGGCGTTCCACATCTGCCCGGACGTGCGGATCATCGCGGGCATGGACGCGTCGATGATGACGTCGCTCGGCACGTGCAGGTTCGTGATGCCGCGGTCGGAGTCGACCATCGCCAGGGCGGGGCCCTGCTCGTACGCCGCGCGCAGGGCGTCCTGCACCGCCGCGCGCTGGTCCTCCGGCAGCCGCGCGAGCGCGGCGTCCAGGGACGCGAGCCCGTCGGAGGGGTCGAAGCCCGCGGCGTCCAGCGCGTCGCCGTGCTCGGCGAACAGGCCGGCGAAGAACGTGCGCACCGCGTGGCCGAAGATGATCGGGTCGGAGACCTTCATCATCGTGGCCTTGAGGTGGATGGAGAACAGGACGCCCTGGCGCTTGGCGTCGGCGATCTGCTCCGTGAGGAACTCCACCAGCGCGGCGCGGCTCATCACGGCGGCGTCGATCACCTCGCCGGCCCCCAGGGACACCCGCTCCCGCAGGACGCTGACGGAGCCGGCGCCGTCGGTCAGCTCGATGCGCACGTCGGTCGCCTCCTCGACCGTCACGGACCGCTCGGAGGAGCGGAAGTCGCCGGAGCTCATGGTCGCCACGTGGGTCTTGGACTCGCCCGACCACGCGCCCATGGAGTGCGGGTGCTTGCGCGCGTACTCCTTCACGGACTTCGGCGCGCGGCGGTCGGAGTTGCCCTCGCGCAGCACCGGGTTGACCGCGCTGCCCTTCACGGCGTCGTAGCGCGCCTTGATGTCGCGCAGCTCGTCGGTGTCGGCCTGTTCGGGGTAGTCGGGCACGGCGTAGCCGGCGTCCTGCAACTCCTTGATGGCCGCCTTCAGCTGCGGGATCGACGCGCTGATGTTGGGCAGCTTGATGATGTTGGCCTGGGGCGTCTGGGCCAGCTCGGCCAGCTCCGCAAGGGCGTCGGGGACGCGCTGGTCCTCGCGCAGGCGGTCCGGGAAGGCGGCCAGGATGCGCCCCGCGAGCGAGATGTCGCGAGTCTCCACGTCCACGCCGCAAGCCGCGGCGAACGCCTCCAGGATGGGCAGGAGCGAGTACGTCGCCAGGGCGGGGGCCTCGTCGGTGTGGGTGTAGGTGATCTTCATCTCGCGCGCCTTGGGAGGTGGGGCCGGGCTGGTCAGCGAAGGCTACCGGACCGTCGTGATGCCCCAAACCGGCGGAAGCCATGGGGGAAGCGGAAGGGCCCGCGCCGAGGCGCGGGCCCTTCACTGCGATTGGCATCGCGTCAGGAGACGGTGATCTCCGCGGCCATGCCCTGGGTGAAGTGCGGCGGACCGTCGCCCATCTCCGGCGGGCCCTCCGCGTCCTCGCCCTGCGCCGCGATGGCGGCGCGGAGCTGCTCGATGTCCTGGCCCACCGGGATGAAGCAGACGATGGCGTAGCGGCCGGCCTCGCTCAGCACCGTCTCGCCCTCCGGGTACATCGCCTCCTCGCCGGGGAAGGCGAACGCGACGCCCTGGAACTCCACCAGCGACTCCGACTCCTCCTGCGGCAGCGCGAGCAGCTCCTCCAGGGGTCGCTCCTCGCCGTCCTGGATCCGGACGAGCACCATCTCGTGCGCCTCGTTCTCCGACCCGTTGGCGAACGTCAGCCTGGTGCCGGCCTCGGCCGTCGACGGCGCGCCCTCGTAGGCGTAGTCGACGCCGGTGACCTGGATCTCCTCGCCCGCGTCGGCGGCTTCGGTCTCGCTGTCCGTCGCGGCCGGCTCGGCCTCCTCGTCACCGCCGCCGCACGCCGTCAGCGCCAGCGCCAACGCGAGCACGCCCGTGAGGGCCCGCAGGCCCCGTGTGGTCTTCAATGCCGTCTCCCTCGTCGATGGACGCCGCTGAGAGCCAACGACGTCGAGAGGAGACATGAAACACGCGCGGGGACCTGCCGCCGCGCAAGCTGTCCTGGTCGTGCGGTCAGGTGCGGACCGCGCCGGCCGGGGCGGCCAGCGAGGCAAGGTAGGCGAGGTGATCGCGCATGTGCCGCTGGTAGGTCCGGCTGTGCAGGTACTTGCTGTGCCGGGCCGTGTCCAGGTACTGGCGCCCGCCCCGCAGGTCCGGCCGCGCGGCTTTGCGTGCCCGCAGCAGCGCGGCGACGTGGGGGTGCTCCCGCCGCAGCGCCAGTTCGGCGGCCAGCGCCTGCGCCTGCAGCGACAGCAGGGGATAGGCACCGCCGTCGGTCTCGAACAGCCCCAGCACGAACAGGTCGTCGCGTGTCCGTGACGCGTACTGCAGGTGCAGGTCCGGCGCGCCGTCGCGCCAGGGGATCCCGCCGGCCAGGAAGGGGAACTCCGGCCGGTAGCCCGTCGCCCAGACGATCGTGTCGTAGGCCTCCACGGTGC
>DATMKC010000325.1:0-13512 GCA_035553555.1 Egibacteraceae bacterium
GAGATGGTGATGCCGGGCGACAACACCGAGATGGTGGTGGAGCTGATCCAGCCGATCGCGATGGAGGACGGTCTGCGCTTCGCCATCCGTGAGGGTGGCCGCACCGTCGGCGCCGGCCGCGTCACCAAGATCCTGAAGTAGTTCGGAGTGCCTCGCCTCGCGCTCGGCGGAAAAGCCCTTTAGCGCTCGCGCCGAGGCGAGGCACTCCTCAAGCATTGGCGTGGCGCTCCGGCGCGGGGCCCCACGACAAGCCAGTCGCACCACCGGAAGCGCCAGGGCCGGCAAGACCGACAGCCGCTTCCTCTCGCTGCGTCGAGGGGAGCGCCCCGGGCCTGAGGCCTCGGTCCCTGACCCGGCCGGCGGTCCTTTGTGCGCCTTTCGGGCGTGCGAGTACTCTCGATGAACTGGCCGGACCGCGACGTGAGCACAGGAAGTAGGTAGCCGAGATGCCGAAGAGTGATGTTCGGCCGAAGATCACGCTGGCTTGCACCGAGTGCAAGGAGCGCAACTACATCACCACCAAGAACCGCAACACGCAGCGGGAACGGGTGGAGCTGAAGAAGTACTGCCCGCGGTGCAAGACGCACCAGCCGCACCGCGAGACCAAGTAGCGCATCCGCCGCGACGCGAGCCCCGCCGTAGGATCCCGGCGGGGCTTTCGCGTCCCCCGCAAGTTGGGTGCGTTCCGGGCGCTCCCTGGCCCAGACTGCACCCGCACGAGCCGGAAACCTGGGGAAAGGTGTTGGCGTGGGGCGGTTGCAGGGCCGGGTGGCGGTCATCACCGGCGCGGCACGCGGCATCGGCGAGGCCACCGCCAGGCTCTTCGCCGCCGAGGGCGCGACGCTCGCGCTGAACGACGTCGACGAGGAGCCCCTGCGGGAACTGGCGGCGTCCCTGGACGCCGTGGCCGTGCCGGGCGACGTGGCGCGCGACGCCGAGCGCATCGTGGCCGAGGCGCTGGCCGCCCATGGCGCGATCGACATCGTGGTGAACAACGCGGGCACGCGCGCCGACGCGCCGTTCCACCTCATGACCGCCGAGCAGTGGGACGCGGTGTTCGACGCGTGCCTGACCGGCACGCTGCGCATGTGCCAGGCCGTCGCGCCGCACTTCCGCGAGCGCGCCATGGCCGAGCTCGCGGAGCACGGCGCCGTCGCCCACCACCGCAAGATCACCAACACCGCGCCGGCCAGCTTCCTCGTCGGCAGCCCCGGCCAGGCCAACCTCACCGCGGCGGGCGGCGCGGTCGTCGGCCTCACCAGGACGCTCGCGCGAGAGCTGGGCGGGTTCGCGGTGAACGTCAACGCGGTCGCTCCCGGCTTCGTCGAGACGCGCCTGACGGCGGCCGAGCACCCCGACGGGGGCGCGGGCATGGCCGAGCCGCTGCGCCAGATGACCAAGGCCATGACGGCCCTGGGCCGGCACGGGCAGCCGGGCGATCTCGCGCGCGTGCACCTGTTTTTGGCATCATCCGACGCCGACTTCGTGACCGGTGTCACGATCCCCGTCGCAGGGGGCCTGCTGGGGACGTGCGTGTGAAGGGAGACGCGTCATCGCGCTGAACAAAGCCCGTGTCGGGCACCGCTACCCCAGCTACCGCTACGAGGTCAGCCGGGAGAAGATCCGCGAGTACGCCAACGCCACGGGCGTCAGCGACCCGCAGTACGCCGCCGACGAGGGCGACGTCGTCGCGCCGCCGATGTTCGCGGCCTGCTTCACCGTCATCCGCGGCGGCGCCGGGATGTTCGGCGACGCGGAGCTGGGCGCCCACTTCGCGCTGGTCCACGGCTCGCAGGAGTACGAGTTCCACCGCCCGGTGCGCCTGGGCGACGTGCTGGAGTGCACGCCGTTCATCGCGGACATCCAGTGGAAGGGACGCAACGAGTTCCTCACGCTGCAGGTGGACTGCAACGACGCGACCACGGGCGAGCCCGTGGTGACCAGCCGCGGCGTGATCGTGTTCCTCGGCTCGGCTCCCCAGAATCCCGAGCAGCAGGAGGCGTCCTAGATGCCCAAGTTCGACGAGGTCAAGGTCGGGGACCAGATCCCCGGCGAGTCCAAGACCATCGACCAGATGCAGCTGATCCAGTACGCCGGCGCCAGCGGCGACTTCAACCCGCTGCACTGGCAGGAGGAGTTCGCCGGCAAGGTCAGCCCGACCGGCGGGATCATCGCTCACGGCATGTACAACGCCGGGCTGATGTCGATGGTCGTCACCCGCTGGGCTGGCGGGCCGGAGAACGTCAAGCGGATCAAGACCAGCTTCCGGGCGCCCTGCCCGCTGGGCGCCACGGTGAGCTTCGGCGGGGAGGTGACCGCCCTGGACGAGGCGGCGCGCACCGCGACCTTGGCCATCTGGGCCGAGCTCGAGGACGGCTCGAAGGTGATCGATCGCGGCTCGAGCGAGGCCGTCGTCCAGCTCGACTGACCGTGCCGGTCCGGGCCCCGGTTGCCGGGGCCCGGATGGCGCGCCTATACTGGCCTCGACGCTGCCCCCGGGCAGTGTTTTTGTTGTCCCAGGCAACACCACCTGGGGACCCAGGGGCGTAGCTCAACTGGCAGAGCGTCGGTCTCCAAAACCGAAGGCCGGGGGTTCGAGTCCCTCCGCCCCTGCGACGGCGGCCGACCCTGGCCGCAGGTATGGCGATGAGGCGATCATGAGTCGGGAGACACAGCGCGAGATGGATGAGGAGCGTCGCGACGAGCGGCCGGCCGCGCCGTCCCCGCGCCAGCGCAAGCAACGCACCGGACTGCGGCAGTTCCTGCGCGAGGTGCGCCAGGAGCTCAAGCGCGTGGCATGGCCGTCGCGCAAGGAGCTGGTGTCCTACTCGGCGGTGGTCCTCGTGGCCGTGACGCTGGTGACCGTGTACGTGTTCGGCCTCGACCAGGCCTTCGGGCAGCTGGTGTTCTGGATCTTCCGATGAGCGACGCTTCCCCCTACGACGACGAGATGCCGGCCGAGAGCGACTCCCCGGAGGCTGACGCGCTGCTGTCCGGCCCCACCGGGGCGCCCGAGGAGGTCGAGCAGGCCGAGGCAGGCGATCTGGACGAGCTGCTGTCGGCCGCGGGCGCCGGCGACGGCGCGGCCGCCAAGGAGGACCTGGACGCGCTGATCGCCGCGGACACCGAGCAGCGTCCGGCCAATACCGCCGTGGACACCGCCGAGCCGGAGACGGACAACGGCGCGCCGGCCAAGCGCAACCGCGGCCTGGACTTCATGCGGCTGCCGGGCGACTGGTACGTCGTGCACACCTACGCCGGCTACGAGGCGAAGGTGAAGGCCAACCTCGAGAACCGCATCCAGTCCATGAACATGGAGGACCGGATCTACGAGGTGGTCATCCCGACGGAGGACGCCGTCGAGATCAAGGCCGGCAAGAAGCAGACCGTGCAGCGCAAGGTCTTCCCCGGCTACGTGCTGGTGCGCATGGACCTGGACGACGACTCCTGGTACGTGGTGCGCAACACGCCCGCGGTCACCGGTTTCGTCGGGCCTCCGGGTGCGCGGCCCGTGCCGCTGTCGCTGAAGGAGGTCGAGGCGATCCTGGCCGAGCCCGAGGAGGGCGAGGAGGTCGTCACGTCGGTCGAGTACGAGGAGGGCGAGAACGTGCGCGTCACGTCCGGCCCGTTCGCGGACTTCACCGGCACCATCAGCGAGATCAACGCCGACCAGTCAAAGCTCAAGGTGCTCGTGTCCATCTTCGGCCGCGAGACCCCCGTGGAGCTCGGTTTCGACCAGGTCGCCAAGCTCTAGCGGCGACCGCCAACCACACACAGGAAGCAGGTACCAAGAGATGGCCAAGAAGGTCATGGCCCTGATCAAGCTCCAGATCCCGGCCGGGCAGGCGACCCCCGCCCCGCCGGTCGGTCCCGCGCTGGGTCAGCACGGGGTCAACATCATGGAGTTCTGCAAGGCCTACAACGAGCGCACCGCGGCGCAGCAGGGCAACATCGTCCCGGTCGAGATCACCGTGTTCGAGGACCGCTCGTTCACGTTCGTCACCAAGACGCCGCCGGCCGCGCGCCTGCTGCTGAAGGCGGCGAACCTCGAGAAGGGCTCCGGCGTGCCCAACCGCACCAAGGTCGGCACCATCTCGCGGGACAAGGTGCGTGAGATCGCCGAGCAGAAGATGGCGGACCTCAACGCGATCGACGTGGAGGGCGCCACCAAGATCATCGAGGGCACGGCCCGCAGCATGGGCCTCGTCGTCGAGTAGTCCGATCACCATCGACAACGTGGGAGGACGGCTTCGGGCCGTCCGTCTGCACCACTGGAGGCACTGACATGGCACAGCGTGGCAAGAAGTACCGGGCGGCTCTGGAGAAGATCGAGGAGGGCCGGGTGTACTCGCCGGTCGCCGCGACGAAGCTCGTGAAGGAGACCGTCACCACCAAGTTCGACGCGACCGTCGAGCTCGCCGTGCGGCTGGGCATCGACCCCCGCAAGGCCGACCAGATGGTGCGCGGCTCCGTGCCGCTGCCGCACGGCACCGGCAGCACCGCGCGCGTCGCGGTGTTCGCCGAGGGCCCCAAGGCCCAGGAGGGCCGTGACGCCGGCGCGGACGTGGTGGGTGTCGAGGAGATCACCGCGATGATCGAGGCGGGCAACCTCGAGTTCGACGCGATCATCGCCACGCCCGACCAGATGGGCAAGATCGGCCGCTACGGCAAGGTCCTGGGCCCGCGCGGCCTCATGCCGAACCCCAAGACCGGCACGGTGACCATGGACGTCGCCAAGGCCGTCGAGGAGATCAAGGCCGGCAAGATCGAGTACCGCACCGACCGCCAGGCCAACGTCCACGTCGTGCTCGGCAAGGCGTCGTTCACCGCCGAGCAGATCCTGGACAACTACAACGCGGTGATGGACGAGCTGCTGCGCCAGCGCCCGGCGGCCGCGAAGGGCCGCTACCTGCGCTCGGTGCACCTGTCCACGGTGATGGGGCCGAGCATCCCGGTCGACCACGCCAAGAAGGAGTCCGAGGACGCCGAGCAGGCGGGCGTCGTCGCCCAGACCGCCTAGCCGGTCGCGGGCCGGGCCGAGGAGGGCAGGATGACCGCGGAGCACCTGCGGCGCTTGCCCTTCGACCATTTCGCGCGCTACCAGCTCGCCGCGGAGGTGGTCGACGCCACACGGCGCGTGGGCGCCTCGCGCGTGCTGGACATCGGCGGGGGACCGGGCTCCCTGGCAGCGTTCTGCCCGGACGACCGCGTCATCTCCAGCGACCTGCACCTGCCCAGCCACTGGCACGCCGCCGCGCCCGACCTCGTGCTCGCCGACGGCGCGAAGCTGCCGTTCGCGGACTCCACCTTCGACATCGTGGTGACCCTGGACACGCTGGAGCATGTGCCGCCGGAGCGGCGCCCGGACCTGCTGTCGGAGGCGCTGCGCGTCTCCCGCGGTTACGTCCTGGTGGTGTGCCCGTGCGGCACGCCGGGCGTGCCGGAGGCCGACGCGGCGCTGCTGTCGTTCGTGCGCCAGCGTTTCGGCGAGGAGTTCGAGACCGTCGGCGTGCTCCAGGAGCACCTGGGCTACGGGCACCCCGACCCGCAGCAGGTGCTGCGCGACATGCGCCGCGCGGGCGCGGACGTGGAGTCGTTCCCGAGCGGGCGCCTGGACCGCTGGCTGCCCATGATGCTGCTCTTCTACAACCTCATGGCGCTGGGCAAGGACGACCCGGTCGAGCGCGTCCAGGCCTGGTACAACGCGCTGTTCTACCGCGACGACCTCCGCGCGCCGAGCTACCGCCAGGCGTTCCTGGCCAGGGTCGCGGGCGCCGACGGTCCGGCGCCGGAGGAGATCGTCGGCCGGCTGCTGCCGCAAGGCCCGCCGCTGGCGGCCGACACCAGCGCGCTCGAGGCGCTGCGCATCGGCCTCACCGAGGAGCTCGTGGGAACCGTCGACCACTACCGCGCCCAGCTTGCGGACCTGGAGCGGCGCCTGGCGGAGGCCACCGTCGAGTCGGACCGGCAGCGCACCCGGGCGGAGCTCGCCGAGGCGCACGCCGCCGGCCTGGAGGCGTTCCGCCAGCAGGTGCTGAACCACCCGCTGGTGAAGGCGACCCGCCCGCTGCGGCGCACGGTTCGAGCCCTGGGCCGGCGCTGACGCGGCTCAGGTCCGGGGGCGTCCCCGCTGCACCATGAACCGGACGGCGTCGCTCATGTTGGCCGGCTGCAGCTCTTTCTGCGGGTGGGCCCCGGCCCAGACCCGGAACAGCTCGTCGACGAAGCCCTGGCCGACCTCCGTGACACCGGCGAAGTCGAGCACCACATGGTCGAACGGCTCCAGTTCCGCCACCAGCCGCTTGGCCTCGGAACGCGAGACGAAGCGGACCCCGGCGTCGAGCATCTTCACCACCACCCGCGTCCGGTCGAATCGGTGGTCCTCCAGATCGGTGAAGCGCGAGAAGACCTCGGCGAGGGGTCTGGCACGCGCCGGGTCCAGCGCCAGCCTGACCAGCGTGCCCGTCCGTGGGTCCACTTCGCCGATGGCCCAGTCCTCTCGCTCGTTGTCCACGGTCCACCGCAGCCCGTTCGCCTCCGCCACGAACACGTCCACGCTGCGCGACGAGAAGAAGATCCCTTCCCCGGTGTGACGCTCCGGCCATGTGGTGAACTTGCCCACCATCAGCCGCTGTGCCGCCTCCAGCAAGGTGGCCGACTCCAGGGCAGAGGCCACCTTGGCGAACAGCCCCACGCCGGCGTCCTCCACGTCCACCACGATGGACGGCGCGTCCAGGCGCGCGCGGACGGTCACGGTGGGCGAGCCCGAGTGGTCGATGGCGTTGTTCACCATCTTTGTGAACACGTAGGCCATGGTGCCGTCCGCCGGTTCGCCGAGGTCGCGCAGCAGGGGCACGGCAGCGCGGACATCGCTCCAGACGGCCGACTCGTCGAGGTCTTCGGTGGCGTACGTGCGCGCGAAGGCGACCGCGGGCTCGTACCAGGTCGCTTTCCCGACGCCGCTTTTCTGCACTTCGCCGGCGTCGATCATGGCGCGCAAGTGGGCGTGCACCGCTTGCCGTGAGATCCCGTGGCCAAGCGCCTCCAAGACCTCGCGCGCCCGGATGCGGCCATGCCGGTCCAGCAGGTCGCGGATGACGCCCTTGACGTCCCTGACATGCGGAGCGCTTGACATCTTGTCGCAATCACCTTGTTGAGCAGCGTGTTAGTTGACATCTTGGCGGTAGCGCGCCCAACGTACGAGTTTGTGTGAACTTGTCAAGAGGCGTCCGTTGCGACGCGCACGTCCTCAGGTTTGCAAGCGGTGGGGGACGGCGGCTACAGTGGCCGTTCACCGCAGACCGCTCGGATCGCGCCGCTGTGCGCGCGAAGAAGGGCCGGGGCAGCCGGCCGCCAGCGCAGGTGAGGACGAAGGGCACCGTCGCCCTGCCGTGCTCATGTGCGCCTCCCGGTCCGCGGGAGGCTTTTTCTTTTGCTACAGCCACGCAGGAACCAAGGAGCCACGATGCCCCGCCCGGAGAAGGTCGCGGTCGTCGACGAGGTGCGCGAGAAGCTCACGTCGTCCACCGCCACGGTGCTCACCGAGTACCGCGGCCTGACCGTGTCCCAGCTCGCCGCGCTGCGCGCCGAGCTGCGCAAGAACAACGCCGAGTACAAGGTCGCGAAGAACACGCTGACCCGTATCGCGGCGCGCGAGGCCGGGTTCGAGGTGCCGGACGAGCTGCTGTCCGGTCCCACCGCGCTGGCGTTCTGCGCCGACGACCCGGTCGGCGTCGCCAAGGCGCTGCGCACGTTCGCGAAGGCCAACCCGAGCCTCGTCGTGAAGGGCGCCGTGCTCGACGGCCGCCTGATCGACGCGGCGGAGACCAGCCGCCTGGCCGACCTGGAGACCCGCGAGGAGCTGCTGGCCAAGATGGCCGGCATGATCCAGACGCTGATCGCCCAGCCGGCACGCCTGGCGCAGGCCAGCCTGACCAAGATGGCGCAGCTGCTGGCCGCCTACTCCGAGAAGAAGGCGGCCGAGCCCCAGCCCGCCGCCGAGGCCGCAGCTCCGGCAGAAGCCGCCGAGGAGAGCGCCCCGGAAGAGGCCGCCGCTCCGGAGGCCGAAGAAGCCAAGGCCCCAGCAGAGACGGAGCCTGCGGCGGAAGCTCCCGCGGAGGAGCCGGCCGCCGAGGAGGCAGCCACCGAGGAGTAGACGCCGAGGCGCGCGCCCGACGAGGCGAACTCAGGGTGCCGGCCGCAGGCCGGCGGGTCCCCTGGAGAGCCTCGGAGGGATGCGCGACACGGCGGCGACACCGCGGGAGGAACCGCGGCGGCGACCCACGCCAGGCACGGCGCAACGCCGGGCCCGGCGAGCACCACCAGACGTCAGCAGACGAACGCACCACACCGAGGAGAGCACGACCATGGCGAAGATGAGCACCGACGACCTGCTGGAGTCCTTCAAGGAGATGACCCTCCTGGAGCTCTCCGAGTTCGTGAAGAAGTTCGAGGAGGAGTTCGACGTCACCGCGGCCGCGCCGGTCGCCGTGGCCGCCGCTCCCGCCGCCGGCGGTGGCGCCGGCGCCGAGGCCGCGGAGGAGAAGGACGCGTTCGACGTGATCCTGACCGACGCGGGCGACAAGAAGATCCAGGTCATCAAGGAGGTGCGCGCGCTGACGAACCTGGGCCTGAAGGAGGCCAAGGACCTCGTCGACGGTGCCCCCAAGCCGGTCCTGGAGGGCGCCAACAAGGAGACGGCCGAGAAGGCGAAGGAGGCCCTGGAGGGCGCCGGCGCCAAGGTCGAACTCAAGTAGGCACGGCTCCTCGGTGTTCTCGCGTCCGGGGCGGTTCGCCGCCCCGGACGGCACCCGGGCCCGGGAGCACGCCGTCCGCCGGTGGGCTCGTCCCACGGGCCGCGTTGACGAATCGACGCGTCGGTGGCAGGCTGGCCCCCCAAGCCACCCGCCATCCGCACGAGGAGTTGCGTGCCGGCGACCACCCGCCTCCGAAGCCATCGGGGCCGAGAAGAGCCGTTGAGAGCAGTGTAGCCGTCGCTACACTGTTCTTTCGCGTTTTCACAAGGCCCGAATCGGACCATTCGGGCTGCACAAGGCGCCATCAGGCGCGCTGAACGGGCTGACCAGCTCGCGTCCCGTCGGCAGCGCCCGCGTCACCTGAGCGAATTGCATCGCTACTGGAGGAGTAGGAACCTTGGCGACCTCGCGTCTCCGCACCCGAGCCAACGACGACCGGCGCCTGTCGTTCGCGAAGATCCACGAACCTCTTCCCGTGGAGGAGCTGGATCTCGTCGCGATCCAGCGCCACTCCTTCGAGTGGCTGAGGGAAGCCGGTCTGCGGGAGGTCTTCGAGGAGATCTCGCCCATCGAGGACTTCACCGGCCAGATGGCGCTGTCCTTCTCCGAGCACCGCTTCGAGGAGCCCAAGCACTCCGTGGAGGAGTGCAAGGAAAAGGACATGACCTACTCGGCGCCGCTGTTCGTCACGGCCGAGTTCGTCAACCGCACCACGGGCGAGATCAAGTCCCAGACGGTCTTCATGGGCGACTTCCCGATGATGACCGGTGGCGGCACCTTCGTGATCAACGGCACCGAGCGTGTCGTGGTGTCCCAGCTGGTGCGTTCCCCGGGCGTGTACTTCGACTCCTCCATCGACAAGGCCACGGGCCGTGACGTCTTCGGCTGCAAGATCATCCCCAGCCGGGGCGCGTGGCTGGAGTTCGAGATCGACAAGCGCGGATTCGCGGGCGTGCGCGTGGACCGCAAGCGCCGCCAGCACATCAGCGTGCTGTACCGCGCCCTGAAGGGCATCGTCTTCAACGAGGCGACCGGCGAGTACGAGCTGGCCGACCGCGAGACGCTCGAGTCGCCCGTGCCGGCCGAGGAGATCCTGGCGTTCTTCGGCGAGTCCGAGGTCATCGCGCGCA
Source organism: Egibacteraceae bacterium (assembly GCA_035553555.1). Lineage (GTDB taxonomy): Bacteria > Actinomycetota > Nitriliruptoria > Euzebyales > Egibacteraceae > DATMKC01. Next base: position 9,887 of record DATMKC010000325.1, read on the forward strand.
CGCTGGAGAAGGACACGCTGCTCACGCCGAGCGACGCGCTGCAGGACATCTACCGCAAGCTGCGCCCGGGCGAGCCGCCGACGGCGGAGTCCGCGGGCGGCCTGCTGATCAACCTGTTCTTCAACAACAAGCGCTACGACCTGGCCAAGGTCGGCCGCTACAAGGTCAACAAGAAGATGGGCGAGGAGCTGGTCCGCCTGGGCCTGCGCACGCCCGACGAGGCCAAGCCGCTCGCGGGCGGCGAGGTGCCGGCGCCGCTGACCGAGGCGGCGAAGAACAAGGTGAAGGCCGCGGCGGCGGCGTACCTGCCCGGCGAGGCGGCCTCGCCGTCGTTCGCGATGATCCTCACCAAGGAGGACATCCTGGCGACGATGTCCTACCTGATCCGGCTGGGCCAAGAGCAGCCCGGCTACGACGTCGACGACATCGACCACTTCGGCAACCGCCGCCTGCGCAGCGTCGGCGAGCTGATCCAGAACCAGGTGCGGATCGGCCTGTCGCGCATGGAGCGCGTGGTGCGCGAGCGCATGACCACGCAGGACGTCGAGGCGATCACCCCGCAGACGCTGATCAACATCCGCCCCGTGGTGGCGTCCATCAAGGAGTTCTTCGGGGCCAGCCAGCTGTCGCAGTTCATGGGCCAGACCAACCCGCTGGAGGGCCTCACGCACAAGCGGCGCCTGTCGGCCCTCGGCCCCGGCGGCCTGTCGCGTGAGCGCGCCGGCTTCGAGGTCCGTGACGTGCACGTGAGCCACTACGGCCGCATGTGCCCGATCGAGACGCCGGAAGGCCCGAACATCGGCCTGATCGGCTCGCTGGCGACCTACGCGCGCATCAACGAGTTCGGCTTCATCGAGACGCCGTACCGGAAGGTCCGCAACGGCGTCGTCACGGAGAAGATCGAGTACCTGACGGCCGACGAGGAGGACCGGCAGGTCATCGCGCAGGCGAACGCGCCCCTGGACGACAAGGGCAACTTCGTCAACCCGTTCGTGCTGTGCCGCGCGAAGAACGGCGAGGTCCGCGAGGTGCCGCCCGTCGAGGTGGACTACATGGACGTCTCGCCGCGCCAGATCGTGTCGGTCGCCGCGGCGATGATCCCGTTCCTGGAGCACGACGACGCCAACCGCGCCCTCATGGGCACGAACATGCAGCGCCAGGCCGTGCCGCTGCTGCGCAGCCAGGCGCCGCTGGTGGGCACCGGGCTGGAGTCCAAGGCCGCTCGCGACGCCGGCGACGTCGTGGTGGCCGACAGCGACGGCGTGGTCGTGGAGGTCGCCGCCGACCGCATCATCGTGAAGACGTCGGACGGCAAGCTCGAGAAGCACTTCCTCCGCAAGTTCGAGCGCACCAACCAGGGCACGTGCTACAACCAGCGCCCGATCGTCGACGAGGGCGACGAGGTCAAGGCCGGCCAGGTGATCGCCGACGGGCCGTGCAACGACCTCGGCGAGATGGCGCTGGGCGCCAACCTGCTGGTCGCGTTCATGTCCTGGGAGGGCTTCAACTACGAGGACGCGATCATCCTCTCGGAGCGCCTGGTCAAGGAGGACGTGCTCACCTCGATCCACATCGAGGAGCACGAGGTCGACGCCCGCGACACCAAGCTGGGCGCCGAGGAGATCACCCGGGACATCCCCAACGTCTCCGACGAGGTGCTGGCCAACCTGGACGAGCGCGGGATCATCCGCATCGGCGCAGAGGTCAACCCCGGCGACATCCTGGTCGGCAAGGTCACCCCGAAGGGCGAGACGGAGCTGACCCCGGAGGAGCGCCTGCTGCGCGCGATCTTCGGCGAGAAGGCGCGCGAGGTGCGCGACACGTCGCTGAAGGTCCCCCACGGCGAGGTCGGCCGCGTCATCGGCGTGCGCACGTTCAGCCGCGAGGACGGCGACGAGATGCCGCCGGGCGTCAACGAGCTGGTCCGCGTGTACGTGGCGCAGAAGCGCAAGATCTCCGACGGCGACAAGCTGGCCGGCCGCCACGGCAACAAGGGCGTGATCGCCAAGATCCTGCCCGTGGAGGACATGCCGTTCCTGGCGGACGGCACGCCCGTCGACATCGTGCTGAACCCGCTGGGCGTGCCCAGCCGCATGAACGTGGGCCAGGTGCTGGAGACGCACCTCGGCTGGGTCGGCGCGCAGGGCTGGGAGTTCGACAAGAAGCCGCAGTGGTTCGAGCGCATGGGCTGGGGCGACGACAAGCTGTCGCGCGATCCGGGCGTGCTGGCCACGCCGGTGTTCGACGGCTGCAAGGAGGACGAGCTCACCAGCCTGCTGGAGAACACCAAGCCGAACCGTGACGGCGTCCGCCTGGTCGACGGCACGGGCAAGGCGCTGGTGTTCGACGGCCGCTCCGGCGAACCGATCGACCAGCCCATCACCGTGGGCTACATGTACATCCTGAAGCTGCTGCACCTGGTGGACGACAAGATCCACGCCCGCTCCACCGGCCCGTACTCGATGATCACCCAGCAGCCGCTGGGCGGGAAGGCGCAGTTCGGCGGCCAGCGCTTCGGCGAGATGGAGGTCTGGGCCCTGGAGGCGTACGGCGCCGCCTACGCCCTGCAGGAGATCCTCACCGTCAAGTCCGACGACGTGCTGGGCCGCGTGAAGGTCTACGAGGCCATCGTCAAGGGCGAGAACATCCCGGAGCCCGGCATCCCCGAGTCCTTCAAGGTGCTCGTCAAGGAGATGCAGTCGCTGTGCCTGAACGTCGAGGTGCTCTCGGCGACCGGGCAGGAGATCGAGTTCCGCGAGTCAGACGACGACGCGTTCCGCGCCGCCGAGGAGCTCGGGATCGACCTGTCCCGCCCGGAGCGCTACGGCGACGAATTCTCGATCGGCAGCTAGCCACACCCACGAAGCGCTTCCGCCACGCGGAAAGAGGAGCGAGCAGTGCTCGACGTCAACAACTTTGATGAGCTGCGCATCGGCCTGGCCACGCAGGACCAGATCCGCATGTGGTCCAACGGCGAGGTCAAGAAGCCGGAGACCATCAACTACCGGACGCTGAAGCCGGAGAAGGATGGCCTGTTCTGCGAGAAGATCTTCGGTCCCACGCGGGACTGGGAGTGCTACTGCGGCAAGTACAAGCGCGTGCGCTTCAAGGGGATCATCTGCGAGCGCTGCGGCGTCGAGGTCACGCGCTCCAAGGTGCGCCGTGAGCGCATGGGCCACATCGAGCTCGCCGCGCCGGTGACGCACATCTGGTACTTCAAGGGTGTGCCGTCGCGCCTGGGCTACCTGCTCGACCTGGCGCCCAAGGACCTCGAGAAGGTCATCTACTTCGCGGCCTACATCATCACCTCCGTCGACGCCGAGGCGCGCCACAGCGACCTGCCGAAGCTGGAGGAGGAGATCCACGCCGAGAAGCGCAAGATCGAGAAGCAGCTTGAGATCGACCGCGACCAGCTCCTGAAGGAGCTGGAGGCGGAGCTGGCCGACCTGGAGGAGTCCGGGGCCAAGGCCGAGCAGGCGCGCAAGAAGCGCCGCGAGATCGAGAAGCAGATCAAGACCGTGACCGGCAACGCGCAGGCGCGCTCCCAGCGCCTGGACGAGGTGCTGGACACGTTCCGCGGCCTCGCCCCCAAGCAGCTGATCGCCGACGAGCTGCTGTACCGCGAG
>DATMKC010000326.1:0-4119 GCA_035553555.1 Egibacteraceae bacterium
CTGCTGCACCGCCTCCAGCGCCTCGGGTACGTGACCACCGAGTGGCGCGTCCCGCCGGAGGGGCGGCGCCGCAGGTACTACGCGATCACCGTCGCCGGGCGGGCGGCACTGGCGGAGCAGCAGCGGGTAGAGCATGCCGTCAGTCCAGTCCATCTCGCCGCCGGAGAGCTGGTTGATCCGTTTGAGGATGGCGTAGCCGTAGCTTTCGCCCTCGGCCAGGATCGCCAGCACCAGCGGCGTCGCCGACGCCGCCACGAGGTCCTTGTCGATGCGCATGTTCCGCCCCTATGGCTCGGTGTGCCATGCATAGGAGCGCAAGGTATAGGCGGGCGCCACTGGACGACCGGCCAGTGCGGACCGACGAGGCGCTCCACACAGGGGCTGCGAGCCGCACCCATGCGGCTTCCTGAGTCATCGGACCGCTCCCCACGTCGGACCGCGGCGACATCGATTGTGCGAAGCTGGACGCTCGGTTTAGACTGCCGGTCTAACCGTTCTGGAGGTCCGTTCGTGAGCGATGCCCCTGGATTCTCCTCGCAGATGGCAATCGAGCGGTTCTTGCGGGCGTCACAGGGCGAGCCGTTCCAGGACGGCGAGCTGCTTCCCTTCCACCTGCCCGAGTGCTACGGCTGCGGGCCCGAAAACGAGTCCGGACTCCATTTGTCGGTGCGGGCCGCGCCGGAGAACGCCGTCGCAGGCGAGTACACCTTCACCCGGCGATTGGGCGGTGCGCCGGGGGTGGCCCACGGCGGTGCAGTGGCGGCGCTTCTCGACGACCTGTTCGGGTTTGTGCTCGTCCGCATCCTTGTGCCCGCGGTCACCCGGGACCTGCAGGTGCGCTATCGCCGGCCGGTGCATCTGCACACGCCGTGTGCGCTGTCAGCGCGCCTCGTCGGCAGGGAGGGGCGCGAAGTGCACATGGCCGGGGAGTTGCGGCAGGAAGGACAGGTCAAAGCCGCAGCGGAAGCGGTCTTCGTGGAACTCGAGCCGGAGCGGCTGCTGAACCGCTACGAGCGATTGGAGCCCTGATGTCCCGGCAGGTCCCCCCGGATATCGCTGGACGCCTTCCGGCCGCGCTGCACTTGTTCCTGGACCAGGGCCTGGACGGCACGCGGGTGGACGCGATCGTCGCCGCGACCGGCATTCCGAAGGCGACGCTGTACTACCACTTCGACAGCAAGGAGGCGATCTTCGCGTTCCTGCTCCGCGAGTTGCTCGACGAGCTTGCGGAGGCGGTCGACGCCGCCAAGCGGGGGCGGGGGACGGCGCGGGAGCGCCTCGTCGCGGTGATCGAAGCGATCGTCGGCGCGATGGCGGCGAACCCGACAAGCTGCCTGGTCCTGCTGAGCAACCTGAGCCGCGCCGGGCGAATGCCCGAGATCGCGGGGAGCGTGCAGGCGGCATTCCACGCGCCGGTCGAGGAGCTGCTCGTGGAAGGCAGCAGGGACGGGTCCCTTCGTGCCACGGGCCCGGCCACGGCGAGTGCCGTGTTCGGTGCGGTCGTACTCGTCAGCCTGCACCACCTGATCATGACCGGTGACATCCCCGTGCGGGCCACCGTGGACAGCGTCGGCAGCTTGCTCCTCCACGGGCTGGCGACCGGCGCCGCAGAGGGAACCGATGGCTGAGCGTCTGCTGTTCACCGCGCTGCGGCATCCGAAGGCCGTGGTGGGTGCGTGGCTGTTGGCCGCCATCGTGCTGCTCGTGACCGCGCCGTCTCTGCGTGACGTCGGCACGCTGGACACCGCAGAGCTCCTCCCGAGTACCTCTCCGAGCGTCGTGGCCGCTGAAGCGTCGCGCCGCGCGTTTCCCGAAGATCTCGGACGCAACAGCGCCGTCGTGATCGTGCGGCGACCCGGCGGGCTGCTCGACACCGACCGCGCGTGGCTGGCGCAGACCGCCGAGCGGCTCGCGGCCCACCCTCTTGCCGCCGCCACTCGCGTGCTGAGCGCGGCAGCCAACCCCGCAATGGGCACCGCTCTGCGCTCCCCGGACGGAGCGGCCGAGCTGCTGCTCGTGGAGTTGGAGGGCAGCCCGTTCGAGCCGGAGACCGCTGAGGCGATCGAACAGCTCCGCCAAGTCGTACGGGCGGACGCGCCGGCAGGGGTGGACGCGGCGGTCACCGGCATCGCCGCGCTCGGCGCGGACCAGGGTGAGGCGATCACCGCGTCGATCGACCAGACCGCCGTGATCACGATCCTGCTCATCCTGCTCATCCTGTGGTGGGTGTATCGCGCACCGCTCGCCGTGCTGCTGCCCCTGGCGACGATCGCGGTCGCCTTCGTCGTGTCCCGTTCGCTGGTGGCGTTCCTGGCGGCGAGCGGGTTCACGGTGGCCGGACATGCCGAGACGTTCATGGTCGTGCTGGTCCTCGGCGCCGGCACCGACTACACGCTGTTCCTCGTGTCCCGCTACGCCGAAGAACTGGCACAGGGACAGCCCCTGCCCGACGCGCTGCGCCGCACCGTCCGCGTGATCGCCGGGGTGATCGCCGCCGCGGCGGCCACGGTCATCGTCGGCTTCCTGTCGATGTTGACCGCCGACTTCGGCATGTACCGGTCGTTCGGGCCTGCGATCGCGCTCGCGATCGCGGTCACGCTCCTGGTGGGGCTGACGTTCACGCCCGCGCTGCTCGCCCTCACGGGCAAGGCGGCCTTCTGGCCGTCCGGGCCCGTCAAGGCCAGCCGCGCCCACGCGGCTTCCGGCAGGTGGGAACGGGTTGCCACGCTCGTCCGCCATCGACCGATCGAGGTGCTGCTCGCGGGCGCGATCCTTTTGCTTGTGCCCTCCGCCGGGCTCGCCTGGCTGACACCGTCGATGGATCTCGTGGGTGACCTGCCACCGGCCGCCCAGTCGCGCCAGGGCTTCGAGATCCTCGATCAGCACTTCCCCGCCGGCGCGCTCGCACCCGTGCAAGTGGTCGTCGCGCACGACCGTCCGCTCACCGACGACACCGCCTTCGCGGCCCTGGACGACTTGACCGACCGCCTCAACGAGCAACCCGGCATCGCGCTGGCGCGCTCCATCACACAACCTCTCGGCGCACCGCTCACCCCCGACACCATCGGGCGGCTCACCGGCGGAGGCTTCGACCCGCGGGCGCTGGGCCTGGACCCGGACGTCGTCGACCTCACCCCGCTCCTGCAGGCCATCGAGCAACCGGGCGGACTCCGCCTCACCTGGTCGCTGCTGGAACGCTACCCCCAGTTCAACGACCTGCTGGCCCCGTTCCTGAGCGACGATCGACAGACCACCAGGTTGATCGTGGAGCTGGACGGCAACCCGTTCGTCCCCGAGTCGCTTGGCAAACTCGATGCCCTGCCGCACGTCGTCGCGGACACGCTGTCCGGCACCTCGCTCGCCGGCGCCCAGGTGCACCTCGCCGGATCGCCGGCCTACTACCGGGACGTCCAGGACGTCGCCGCCCGCGACCTCGCCCTCATCACGGTCGTGCTCATGCTCGGCATCTTCCTGGTGCTGGCCGCCCTGCTGCGATCTCTCGTCGCGCCGATCTACCTGCTCGCCACCGTGCTGCTGTCCTACGCTGCCACGCTGGGCCTCACGACATGGATGTCGATGCTGGTCCTTGGAACCGCCGACATGGCGTTCTGGATCCCGCCGTTCCTTCTCGTGATCCTCGTCGCGCTCGGCGCGGACTACAACATCTTCATCATGGGGCGCATCCGCGAGGAGGTCGACGCCGGCAGCGACATCGGCGCGGCCACGGCCCGCGGGCTGGTGCTCACCGGCGGCGTGATCACCTCGGCGGGGCTCATCCTCGCCGGCACCTTCGCCGTGCTCATGCTCGCGCCCATGCCGAACCTTCGCCTGATCGGCTTCGCCGTCACCGTCGGCGTGCTGCTCGACACCTTCGTCGTCCGTTCGGTGCTCGTCCCCGCCGCCACCGTGCTGCTGGACCGCTGGGCGCTGTGGCCTTCCGCCCACCCGCGGGTGCGCGCCCTGCGCCTTGCTCCAGCCACCATCGCCGGGCTGGTCGTCCTGCTGCTGGCCGCCGCCGCGCTGCCCAGCCTGCCCGCCGAACCCGTGGTCGTCGCCCACGCGGCCGTCGAGCAACAGGGCGCACCGGATCGTCAACCGCCCGCAGACGACCCGAGCGAC
>DATMKC010000327.1:0-3417 GCA_035553555.1 Egibacteraceae bacterium
ACGTTAGGGCGAAGTTAGGTTGCGCCCTGTCCCCGAGTAGGAATGTGCCCCATGTCCTCGCTCGTCGGCCGCGACCGCGCGCATCGTCGCACGGGCGCGGAGCGCGCGCAGCACCATCCGCCCCCCCGCCCGTCCGCCTCCGGCGCGGCCGCGCCGGAGGCGGGTGCTCCGGCCGGCCTGCGGGAGCTCCTCGACGACCGGGTCTGCCTGCTGCGCTACCTCGCCGAGCGGGGCGTGCCGCACCTGCCTCTGGAGGCCGTGCTCGCTCCCGACGGCTCGGGCTGGAGCTGGACGACCGGGCGCGCCGTCACCCCTGGGGGCTGGGCGCTCGCCCTGGACGCGCTCGGGGGCGCCATCTCGGTCACCCCGGCGCGCCGGTCCGAGGGCGGGGCGCGGATGCTGTGGCGCCGCGTGCCGGCCGGCTGGCGCGGCACCGACGGGCGCACGGTGGGCGTGCAGGAGCTGGCCCACCACCTGCGCTGCCTGGCCCCGCACCGCGCCTGGGTGGTGCAGCGGGCGCCCGCCGCCCACCCCCTGCTGGCGGGTGCCGGCGAGGATCCCCACCTGCGCATCCGGACGCGCGTGGAACGCTCGGGCGGCCTGCACGTCGCGGCCGCCGCCCTGGTCGTGGGACGGCGCGCCGCCGACGTGCTGCGTCTGGACACCGCGCGCGGGGTGCCCATGGCCCCGCCCGACCGCCACCTGCCCCTGGCGCCCTCCGCGGCGCTCGCGGCGGCGCTGCTGCGGACGCTGCGCGTGCCGCTGTGGGACGAGGTGGTCGCGCTGTCGATCCGCGCCACGGAGGCCCTCGCGCCCCTGGGCGGCGTGTGGCTGGGCGTGTCGGTGGAACCGGGCGGGCCGGTGGTGCGCGACGTGTGGGGCGACCCCCCGCGCACGCGGACCCTCCGCGGGCCCGCCGCGTCCCCGCGCCCCCGGCCGCTGGCCGACTTCGGCGAGCTCCGCCGAGCCGCGCGCGACGTGTACGGCGCCGCCACGCTGCCCGTGCTCGCCCGCGCCGCCCGCCTGCGGCACCGGCGGGGACTGCCGTTGCGCGAGAGCCTGCGGCGCGGGCTGCTGGAGCCGGGCCGCCGCCTCGACCCGGACGTCGTGCCTCAGGCCGCCCGCATCCGCCTGCAGGCGCAGCTCAACGCCGCGGGCGGGCACGCCCTCGCCGACGACCGCGCGCTGCTGGCGCTGCTGGGCGAGGCGGCCGCGTTGCCGGTGCCGCCGCTGCGCGCCCTGCTGCCGCCGGGTGGCTGGGGCTGGTGCTGCCGCCAGGACGCCCCCGTCCACCCGGACGGATGGGAGCAGGCGCTCGCCGCGCTGCCCGGGGACCTGATCGTGCGTCCGCACGCGGGCGTGCGCGGCGCCGTCGCCGCCCGCCGCGCCGGCGGGGCCTGGTGGCCCGACGGCGACGCGGCGGCGCTGGTCGCGCGCCTGGCCGCCGACCGGACGGTGCCGCTGTGGGTGGTGCAGGCGCTGCCCGCGCCGCACCCCGTGCTCGCGGCGGCCACGGACGGCGGGCTCTGTTCGCTCCACGTGATAACGCTGATGCGCTCACGCGGCCGTGTGGAGCTGCTGCGCGCCTGGCTCGGCTCGGCGGGCGACGTGACCGGCCTCGTCGCCGAGGTGGACCCCCGCGACGGACGGGTGGCCGCGGCACGCCGGGCGGGCCGGGGCGGCTACGGCCTGCGGCCGGCGGACCCGGATGTCGCCGGGCTGCGCGAGCTGCGCGGCCGGTGCCTGCCCGGCTGGGCGGGCGTCGAGGAGGTCGCGGCGCGCACCGCCCGGGCGCTGCTGCCGCTGCGCACGCTTGGGCTGACGCTGGCGCTGACCTCGGCGGGGCCGGTGCTGCTGGAGGCCGACCCCTTCTGGGAGCCGGTCGCCGGCGAGGACCTGCGCCCCGCGCTGGCGCGCATGGAGGCGGCGTGATCGATGGGCGCGCGCCGTCCCGAGAACACGGGTCGCCGCGTGGCCGGTGAGAGCCTCCCCCACTTCGGTCCCACCACCGACCTGGTCACGCGCCTGCAGCGGGCGCTCGACCACGAGCGGGCCGCGCGCCGGGAGGCCGAGGGCCGCCTGGAGCGCGAGCGCCGCCGGCACCGCCGCGACGAGCTGACCGGCCTGCCTACGCGCCCGGCGATGCTGGAGCGCATCGACGCGGTGGCCGGCCGGGCCGGCCGCACCCCCTACGCCCTGCTGTGCGCCGACATCGACGCCTTCGCCCGCATCAACGACACCCTGGGCCACGAGGTCGGCGACCGCGTCCTGCGCCACGTGGCCGCGCGGATCCGCGCGGTCGCGCCCGGCGGCGACATGGTGGGCCGGCTGGGCGACGACGCCTTCGTGCTGGTGTGCGAGGGGATGGACACGGCCGACGCGATCGCCCTCGCGGACCGCATCCGCGAGGAGGTGGGCCGCGGGGTCGAGGTGGGCGCGCTGCGGGTCACGCCCACCGTCAGCATCGGCGTGCGCGTCGTCACCGGCCGCGGCGCCGGGCCCGCCAACGCCCTGCGGGACGCCGAGGTGGCGGCGCAGCGGGCCCGCGAGGCGGGCCGGGGCCGGCTGGAGGTGTTCGACGAGGGCGTGCACGCCGAGATCCGCGAGCGCCTGCGGCTGGAGCGGCGGCTGGAGCAGGCGCTCGACGAGGGGAGCCTGTCGCTGGCGTACCAGCCGATCGTGCACCCGGTCACCCTGCAGCCGATGGGCTACGAGGCCCTGCTGCGGTGGGACGATCCGGAACTCGGAAGCGTGCCCCCCGCGCGCTTCATCCCCGTGGCCGAGCGCACCCGGCAGATCGTGGCCATCGGCGAGTGGGTGCTGACGCGCGCCCTGGAGGACATGGACCGGGCCTTCGGCGGTGCGGGACGGCCCCGTCAGATCGCGGTGAACGTGTCGCCCGTGCAGCTGCACGAGCCCGCGTTCGCGACCCACGTGCGGGAGGCGCTGGAGCGCTTCGACGTGGCGCCCCAGCGGCTGGTGCTGGAGGTGACCGAGTCGCTGCTGGTCTCCGACGACGAGGTCGTGGCCCACAACCTGGCCCGGCTGCGGCAGCTGGGGCTGGCCCTGGCGATCGACGACTTCGGCGTCGGCTACTCGTCGCTGTCCAAGCTGAGCCGGCTGAAGGCCGGCATCCTGAAGATCGACCGCTCGTTCGTGTCCGACATCTCGCCCGCCAGCGACGGACGCCTGATCGTCGCCGCCATCATCGGCCTGGCGCGCGGCCTGGGCATCGCCACCATCGCCGAGGGCGTCGAGCGCGCCGAGCAGCTGGACGCGCTGCGCGACATGGGCATCGACCGGGTGCAGGGCTTCCTGCTCGGCCGCCCCGCGGCCGACCCGCGTCCCGTCGCCGGGACGGGGGGCGCGCTCGCGTCGTACCTCGCCGCGACGCCCGCCTGAGCGGGGCCCGGGCCC
>DATMKC010000328.1:0-6334 GCA_035553555.1 Egibacteraceae bacterium
TCTTGAACAGATCGCGCACGCGGCTGGCGCCGACGCCGACGAACATCTCCATGAAGTCCGAGCCGGTCACGGAGATGAACGGCACGCCGGCCTCGCCGGCCACGGCGAGCGCGAGCAGACCCTCAACCAGATGCTCGGCGAGATCGACGGCTTCGAGGGCAGCGAGGGCGTCGTGGTCATGGCGGCGACCAACCGCCCGGACGTGCTGGACCCGGCGCTGCTGCGTCCCGGCCGCTTCGACCGGCAGATCGTGGTGCCGCTGCCGACCCTGTCCGAGCGCGTCGAGATCCTCAACGTGCACACCAAGGGCAAGCCGATCGCCGAGGACGCCGACCTGCGCACGCTGGCGCGCGGCACGCCCGGGATGAGCGGCGCGGACCTGAAGAACCTGGTGAACGAGGCGGCGCTCATCGCCGTGCGCTCCGGCAGCGACGACATCCGCATGCGCGACCTGGAGCAGGCGCGCGAGCGCCACACCATCGGCCGCGAGCGCTCCAGCCTGCGCCTGGACGAGGAGGAGAAGCGCGCCGTCGCCTACCACGAGAGCGGCCACGCGCTGGCGGCGTTCCTGTCGGACGAGGCCGACCCCGTCTACAAGGTGACCGTGCTGCCGGTGGGCATGGCGCTGGGCGTCACCACGCAGCTGCCGATCGACGAGCGGCACATCTACCTGCGCAGCTACCTGGACGCCAAGATCAAGGTGATGCTGGGCGGCCGCGCCGCCGAGATGGCGGTCCTGGGGCAGCCCACCACCGGCGGCCAGCACGACCTGGTGCAGGCGACGCGGCTGGCGCGCGCCATCGTGCGCGAGTTCGGCATGAGCGAGCTGCTGGGGCCGGTGGGCTTCGGCGACGAGCGCCAGGTCTTCCTGGGGGAGGAGCTCACGCGCGGGCACGAGTACAGCGAGCAGACCGCGCAGCTCATCGACCAGGAGGTCCGGCGCATGCTCGCGGTGGCGCTGGAGGAGGTCGTCGAGGAGTTCGCGCGCCTGCGCGCGGCACTGGACGCCATGGCGGACGCGCTGGTGGAGCGCGAGTCGCTGTCCGGCGAGGAGGCGCTGGCGATCGCGCGGGAGGCGCTGCCCGCACGGACGCGCGCCCGGCTGCGCGGCCGGGCGGCCGCGGCGATGGCCAGCTAGCCTGCTCGCGCATGAGCGAGCAGATCCTGGGCTTCCTGGGCGGCACCGGCCCGCAGGGCAGGGGGCTGGCCGCGCGCTTCGCCGCCGCGGGCCTGCCCGTGCTGCTCGGCTCCCGCGACGCGGACAAGGGGCGCGGGGCGGCGGCCGAGCTCGGCCAGGCCCATGGCCTCCGAATCGACGGCGGCGCCAACGCCGACGCGGCGGCGGCCGCCGACGTGGTGTTCGTGGTGGTGCCCTACGCCGCGCAGGCGGACACCGTGGCGCCGCTGGCCGAGGCGCTGCGCGGCAAGGTGGTGGTGCACTGCGTGAACCACATGCTGTTCGACGAGCGCGGCCCGTACGCGCCCGGCGTGCCGGGCGGCTCGGCGGCGGAGGAGTGCGCGGCACTGCTGCCGGGCGCGAACGTGGTGAGCGCGTTCCACGACATCTCCGCGCGGGCGCTGGCGAAGGTGGGTGAGCCGATGGACGCCGACGTGCTGGTGTGCGGGGACGAGGCGGGTGCCAAGGAGGCGGTGATCGCGCTGGCGGCGCGCATCCCGGGCCTGCGCGGCGTCGACTGCGGCCCGCTGCGCATGTCCCGCGCGATCGAGGATCTCACGCCCGTGCTGGTCAACATCAACAGGCGTTACAAGACGCACGCGAGCCTGAAGATCGCCGGCCTCTAGCCTGCCAGGACGCTCTCCAGGAACGTGGCGATCGCCACGACCGCGATGGTGCCGCACACGGTGTAGACAATGGTGTTCGCGGGGCGGGACGAACTCGCGACGGCGAGCGCGAGCATGCGGACCGCATCGTCGATGCGCGCGAGGCGATCCTCGATCTGCTCGAACCGCTTGTCGACCTGCTCGAACCGCTTGTCGACTTGCTCGAACCGCTGGTCGACGTAGCGGCGCTGTTCGTCGAACCGCTCGTCGACGTGATCGCGGAGCCCGCGCTGGTCCAGCGCGTCCATCAGCATGTCGGTCGTCTCCTCGCCGAGCGGCCCGAGCAGTCCGCCGCGGAGCCGGTCTCGATTCGTCTGCGCCACGGGCATTGTCGACCTCCCCGGTTCGATGGGCAACCATTCGGCCGACATTACGGCAGGCGCGCGTTGGCCGCCGAGAAAAAGGCCTCTGCCTTGTGGAGAACTTCCTGCCACTCCGCGTCCGGGTCGGAGTCGGCCACGATGCCGCCGCCCGTGCCGTACGAGGCCTGCCCGTCGTGCACGACGGCCGTGCGGATCGCCACGGACAGGTCCACCAGCCCCGGGCCGATCACGCCGGTTGCCCCGCAGTACACGCCCCGCTGGACCGGCTCCAGGGCGCCGATGCGCGCCACCGCCATGCGCTTGGGCGCGCCGGTCACCGACCCGCACGGGAACGCCGCGGCCAGCAGGTCCTCCAGCGACACCTCCGGGCGCAGGCGCGCCGACACGGTGGACACGAGGTGCCACAGCGTCGGCAGCGCCTCGGTGGCCGCCAGCGCCTCGACCGTGACGCCGCCCGCCACGGCGACGCGCCCCAGGTCGTTGCGCTCCAGGTCCACGATCATGACGTGCTCCGCGCGGTCCTTGACCGACGCCTCCAGCGCCAGCCGCTCGGCGTGGTCTCGCCGGGGGTCGGCGTGCCGGGGGCGGGTGCCCTTGATGGGCCGCACCACCGCGCGGTCGCCATCGACGCGCAGGAACGTCTCCGGCGAGGCCGACACGACCTCTGTGCCGCCGGGCGCGCGCAGCCACGCCGCGTGTGCCGCTCCGGGCGTGGCCTGCCACAGGCGGCGCGCCAGCGCCGCCCCGCCCAGGCCCCAGGGCGCGCGCAGCTGCAGGGTCAGGTTCAGCTGGTACAGGTCGCCGGCGGCGATCCACTCCTGCGCCTGGCGCACCGCCTTGGCGTGCCCGTCGCGGCTGAGCGACGCCGTCACGCGGGCCGGCGGCGGCGCCGCGGCACCGTCGGGCGGTGGCGCCGCCCGTGCCACCCGCTCGCGCAGGCCGGCCAGGCGCTGGGCGGCGGGCACGGTCGAGTAGCCGGGCAGCTCGCCCGCGGCCAGCCACACCTCGCCGTCCGGGTCGCGCAGCACCGCGGTGTCGTACAGCCCGAACGCCAGTGGCGGCAGCGGCGCGGGCGCGGGCCGGCCGGCGGGCTCTGCCAGGTCGAGCAGCCCGGCGGACAGCGTGTCGGTGAGGAAGCCGGCGAGCCCGGCCGTGAACGGCGGCAGCGCCGGGTCGCGCGGCGCGCGCCAGCCCAGCCGGGAGGCCGCGGCGGACAGCTCGGCCAGGTCCGTGACGACGTCCAACGGGTCGCACAGCGCGACCGTCCAGCCGCGGACGGTGTGGAGCTGGGCGAAGCCGGGCGACGCGGCCGCCAGTCCCAGCAGGTCGGCCTCGCCGGGATGGCGCTCCAGCAGCGGGGCGCTCGTGCGGCTCACCGCGGCGCCGCCGGGGTCAGGCGCCCGACGGGACGCCGTGCTTGCGGCGGAACTCGCCGTCCTCCATGTCCAGGTCCGCGTCCAGGGAGGCCTGGAACTCCTCCGCCTGCTCGCGGTCGGTGAACGTGCGCGCCCACAGCAGCTGGCCCGACTCCACGGACTGCAGTTGGACGTCGTACATGGTGGAGCCGTTGTAGCCCCCGCGGGTCCGGGTCAGCACCCGGAACCTGCGTCGTGCGAGCTCTTCGGTCACGTCTGCTACAGCCCCTGCTCCATGGGTCGGCCGCGTGTCGGCCTTTTGCCTCCGGGACCGGTCGCGATGCCGGTGGCCCAGCTCCCGCACGGCGGCGGGACGCATGGTCCGGCGGCAGGCCACGATGGACGTGGGAGCCGGGTCTTGGAGGGAGGTGACGGTACCCGACCGGTACGCGTGGCCGCAACGCGGCGGGACGGGCGCCGGGGACGGCCGGGGGGCTGACTAGACTGGCCGCATGAAGGTCTACACCCGCAAGGGCGACGACGGGACGACCGGGCTGCTGTACGGCGGCAGGGTGCACAAGGACGATCTTCGCACCGACGCGTACGGGACCACGGACGAGGCCTGCTCGGCGCTCGGCATGGCGCGGGCCGAGCTCGCCGGCGGCGAGTGGCACGACGAGATCCTGCGCGTCCAGCGGGAGCTGTTCGTGGTGGGCGCGCAGCTGGCCACGCATGTCGACCACTGGCCGCAGCTCGACGGTCGCGTGTCGAGGGTCGTGCCGGAGATGGTGGACGAGCTCGAGGCGCGCATCGACGCGCTGACCGAGCGTTACCCGCTGCCCAAGGAGTTCACCGTTCCCGGCGGCTCGCGCGGCGGCGCGGCGATCGATCTCGCGAGGACCATCGTGCGGCGCGCCGAGCGCATGGCCGTGCGCATGGCGCGTGAGGGCCTGCTGCCGGACGAGACGCCGCTGCGCTACCTGAACCGGCTGTCGGACTACCTGTTCGTGCTTGCGCGGGCGGTCGAGGGCGGCGCCCACACGCCGACGCGGTGACGCCGTGCGGCTGGTGAGCCTGGTCCCCAGCGTCACCGAGGCCGTCGCGGCGATGGGCGCGGGGGAGCACCTGGTCGGCGTGACCGACTGGTGCGCGGTGGGCGCGCCGGCGCACGCGGCGCGCGTCGGCGGCACGAAGAGCCCCTCGCTGGCCAAGATCGCCGCCCTGCGGCCGGACGTGGTGGTGGTGAACCAGGAGGAGAACCGCCGCGAGGATGCCGAGGCGCTGGGCGCGGCCGGCATCGAGGTGCTGGTGACGTTCCCCCGGACGGTCGCGGACGTGCCGCCGATGCTGCGCGAGCTCGGCGCGCTGGTGCGCCGAGCGTCACAGGCGGACGCGTTCGCGTGCGATCTGGAGGAGGCGCTCGCCGAACCGGTCCCCGACGCGGCCGTGCCCGTGCTCACGCTGATCTGGCGCAAGCCGTGGATGGCCGTCGGTGCCGGCACGTTCGCCGACGACCTGCTGCACCTGGCCGGCTTCCGCAACGTCCTGACTGACCGCTCCACGCCCTACCCCAAGGTGCAGGCGCTCTCCGCGGCACCGGACGTCGTGCTGCTGCCGACCGAGCCGTACGAGTTCGGGGAGAAGGACCTGTCCGCCGTGCGCGAGCTGGTGGGCGAGCGGCCGGCGCTGGAGTTCG
This sequence comes from Egibacteraceae bacterium, assembly GCA_035553555.1. Lineage (GTDB taxonomy): Bacteria > Actinomycetota > Nitriliruptoria > Euzebyales > Egibacteraceae > DATMKC01. The sequence continues at coordinate 5,217 of DATMKC010000328.1, forward strand.
TCGACGGACAGCTGCTGACCTGGCACGGCGTGCGCACGGCCACCGCCCTCCGCCACTTCCGCGCCGTGGCGCGCCGCCTGAATCAGTAGGCGTGCTCGGGGCCGGGATAGTCGCCGGACGCGACCTCGTGCTGGAAGCCCTTGGCGGCGTCGGCGATCTGGCCGCGCAGGTTCGCGTACTGCTTCACGAAGCGCGGCAGGCGCCCGGCGGTCAGCCCCAGGAGGTCCTGGATCACCAGCACCTGCCCGTCCGTGGCGGCTCCGGCGCCGATGCCGATGGTCGGCACGGGCACGGCCTCGGTCACGCGGGCGGCCAGCTCGGCCGGCACGCACTCCAGCACGATGCTGAACGCGCCGGCGTCGGCCAGGGCGATCGCGTCGTCCAGGATGCGCTCGGCGTCGTCGGCCGCGCGGCCCTGCACCTTGAAGCCGCCGAACTGGTTGACGCTCTGCGGCGTCAGCCCCAGGTGGCCCATGACGGGGATGCCGATGGACACCAGGCGGGCGACCAGGTCCAGCACGGGGCCGCCGCCCTCCAGCTTCACGGCGTTGGCGCCGCCTTCCTTGAGGAAGCGGCCGGCGTTGCGGATGGCCTCGTCCGTGGAGCCCTGGTAGCTCATGAACGGCATGTCGCCCACCACCAGCGCGCGCGAGGCGCCGCGGCGCACCGCCCGGGTGTGGTGGAGCATCTCGTCCATGGTCACCGGCACGGTGGAGTCGTAGCCGAGCATCACCATGCCGAGTGAGTCGCCGACCAGAAGAACCGGTACTCCCGCTTCGTCCAGTATCTGTGCGGTGAGAAAGTCGTACGCGGTGAGCATGGTGAACCGCTCGCCGCGCTGCTTGAAGGACTTCAGGTCATGGATGGAAAGCGGTTGCGGAGCACCGTGGCTCCCCGACGGCTTCCCGGGTGAGGAATGCACGCTCATGTGATCACGCTCCCTGCCGGCCCGACTGCTGGGGACGCAGTCTCGGATGGGTCCAGCGGTGTGACGCGAGTGTAGGACAGGAGGCTGTCTGATGCAGGTCGTGGTGCAGCGGGTCCAGCGGGCCGCGGTGGCGGTGGACGACGCCATCGTGGGCGAGGTGGGGCAGGGCCTGTTCGCGCTGGTCGGCGTG
>DATMKC010000329.1:0-2740 GCA_035553555.1 Egibacteraceae bacterium
GTCCTGTGGGAGCACACGACGGATGTCCGGCACGGCGGCGCGCGCACGCTGCTGTCCGCCGACGGCGTCGTGGTCGCCACCGGGGGCTCGGGCGGAGCCACCGCATTCGACGCGGAGTCGGGCGAGGCGCTGTGGCAGGCCCCCGCTGCCGGCGAGGGGTATCTGCCCGCTGTCGCGCTGGTGCCGGCGCCACAGGCGGCCGTGGTCATGCTGGAGCGCGACGGCGCGCTGGTCTCCAGGGACCTGCGGTCGGGCCGGGAGCGCTGGCGCGCCCAGCCGGGTGGCGCCCACCGCATGGGACTTGCCGCCGGCGGCGGTGTGGTCGCGGTGCTGGTCGCCGACGAGGGCGCCAACGGGCCGCAGGCCGGCACCGTCGCGGTTTTCGACTCCGCCGACGGGTCGCCGCGCTGGGAACGCACCGTCCCGGAGCGACTCGGCGCATTGCTCGCGGTGGAGGGCACGGTGCTCGCCCACGGCGAGATCGTGCGCTACGCGTGGGACGCCGCGACCGGCGACCAGCGCTGGCGCGTGCCGCGGATCGGCCCGTTCGCCCGGCTGGCCGCGACGGCGCAGGGCCCCGCGGCGGTGACACAGGACGAGATCGTGCTGTTCGACGCGGTCACGTCCTACGAGCACCGGCGCGTGGCCGCCGGGAACGCGCTGCCCGATTCGGTCCGCGTGGAGGCCGACCGGCTGCTGCTGTCCACGCGTGACGGCCACGCCGAGGTGCGCGCGCTGGACGGCGAGGTGCTGCGGCGCCTGCCCCTGGGTGGCGCGGGTGGCCGCCCCGCCGCCGGCGCCGGCCTGCTGGCGGTGCCCACGCACATCGGCGTGTCGGCGTTCGGCGAGGACGGGGCCCTGCGCTGGTGGCACCTGCGGGAGCTGCCGGAGGAGCGGGCCAGCGGCGGCTGATCCCGGTCAGCGCGTGGCGGCCTTGCGCAGCGCGTTGCGCACCGTCTCGTAGTCGGTGTCCGGCCAGGCGCGGATGTTGCCCTGGAACGCGAGCTTCCAGTTCTCCGGCGGCCACTTGCGCGGGAACTCCAGCGCGTCGCGCAGCTCGTCCGCGGCGACCCAGCGCTCGCGCTGTTCGATCACGATCTCCGGCGCGATCTCGACGCGCCACGGGTAGTCCTCACCCGGCTTGGAGGTCCAGATCAGCTCGTGGTCCTCGAAGCACTCCGAGGTCACCTCGGCGATGCCGCCGAACGCCACCACCTCGGTGATGTAGTAGACGAGCTTGTCGCCGGGGCGGATCTGCATCGCCGTCGGCCGGCGCCGCGACTTGATGCCCTGGACCTTCCAGCCCAGCTCCGCGGTCTTGGCGAAATTGCCGGGCGAGGTGGTCAGGCACCAGGCCGTCACGGCTGCTCCGGCTGTTCCAGCGGCTGGTACACCGCGCACAACACGCCGTCGCCCACCGGCAGCAGCACCGGCAAAAGCGTCGGGTCCTCGCGCACCTGGTCGTTGAACTCGCGGATGCCCGACGTGTCGTCGTCGCCCTCCAACGGGTCCGCGACCTTGCCGTGCCAGAGCACGTTGTCGGCGATCAGCACGCCGCCGGGGCGCAGCAGCCGCCGCGCGTGCTCCAGGTACGCCGGGTACTCCGACTTGGCGGCGTCCAGGAACACGATGTCGTAGTGGTGGTCGGCCAGCTTCGGCAGCACCTGCAGGGCCGCGCCGGTCATCAGCCGCACGCGGTCGAGCAGGCCGGCATCGCCGAAGGCGCGCTGGGCCAGGGCGTGGTGGTCGGGGTCGGCGTCCACGCTGGTGAGCGTGCCGCGCGGATCCATGCCGCCCAGCAGCCACAAGCCGCTGTAGCCGCCGCCGGTGCCGACCTCGGCGACGTGGCGCGCGTTGAGCAGGTGCGCGAACCAGCGCAGCAGCGCGCCGGTCTCCGGGGCGACCGCCGGGATGTCCGCCTCCTCGCTGCGGGCACGCGCCGCGCGGAGGGCTTCGTCCTCCTGCTGCGTGAAACGCCGCAGGTAGGACAGGCTCTGCTCGTCGATGTGCACCCTCATGCTCCTCTCAGGTCGGCGCGGAAAGGTAACCACGTCGCGACGTGCGGCGAAACCACCCGCCACGGCGGCCGCCGGCGGAGCCGGTGCACGCGACGGCTTTGGCTGGGCGCCGCGGCGCGGCGGATACTTGTCCGCGCCGCCCGAGGAACGAGGATGGACATGAGCGACTGGAGCCGACCCGACACCGCGGTGCCGCCACCGCCGGAGCCGGTGTACCCGCACATTCCCGCAGGCCCGGAGCCTCGGCAGGAGACCGCGGGCGCCCTGACTGAGCCCGTCCCTGCGCCGTCAACGGGCGCGCGCCTCGGCGTGGTCGCCGTGGTCGCCGCCCTGGTGGGCGCGCTGGCCGGCGGCGGCGCCGCCCTGGTCGCGACGACCGACCTGCGCGAGCAGCCGGCGGCCGCGCCGGCGCCCGAACGCGGCGAGGACGTGCGCACCGAGCCGTTGCAGACCGGCAACAGCGGCGATCTGAGCCGCGTGGCCGCCGTGGCCGAGCGCGTGCTGCCCAGCGTCGTGCAGATCGACGTGGGCCGCACGGGGCCGGTGGGCGGCGCGGCCGGCAACGGCTCGGGCGTCGTCTACCGCAGCGACGGCTACATCGTCACGAACAACCACGTGGTCGCCGGGGGCCGCCAGATCGAGGTGGTGCTGCCGGACGGCTCGCGCCTGCCCGCGCGCGTCATCGGCAGCGACCCGGACAACGATCTGGCCGTGGTGAAGGT
>DATMKC010000330.1:0-4236 GCA_035553555.1 Egibacteraceae bacterium
TGCGCGTCCTGGTGCTCACGCTGGCCGCCGGCGGCCAGCGTGAGCACCAGGACGCGCACGGCTCCCGCCGCGGCCAGCGCCAGCGCGGTGGCGCCGGTCGTGCGCACGTCGTCGACCAGCGCCACCACCGGCGGGACGGCGCCGCGCGCGACGAACGTGCCGAACGGCGCGGTGCGCCGCCGCGCCGGCGCCAGCCCCGCCTGGTCGGGCGGGGCGCCGCGGCGGGCCAGCAGCGGGCGGGCGCCCGGGCCCGCCAGCACGCGCGGCAGTTCCACGGCGCGCGAGCGCGCGCGAGCCGGCACGGAGGGAACCCACGTGCGCACGGCGGGCAGCTCGGCCGGGCCGACGCCGAACCGCTCCCACAACAGCACGGCCAGCGTGGGCGCCAGGCCGTGCCCGCCGGGCGTCTTGGCCCGCCTGATGGCCGCCGCGAGCGCCCCGCCGTAGGCGAAGCCGGCCACGGCGAGCACCCCCGGCGCCGGCCGTGACCAGCCCGCGTCGGGCAGCGCCAGCGTGGAGATCTCCGCCCGGCACGCGGGGCACAGCCACAGGCCGTCGCCCAGCACGGGTGCCAGGCAGCCGCCGCAGCGGCGCGGTAGCAGCAGGTCGCCCAGGGCGCGAAGCATCGGGGGACGCTACCGGCCCCCGGCTGCCGACTTTTTTGCCGTCCACAGGGTTCTTTGGTGCACAGACGCAACCTTTGCGCCAATTCGCACGTCTCAAGCGCGTGACCGCCCTGGCCGAAGGGGACGGTTGGAGGCGATGAGTATGGAACCCCAAGTCCAGCCGAGGACCGCGATCCTCCGCCCGGCGCTGACGCTGCCCGCCATGCTGGCGGCGCTGGTCGCCGTGATCGAGCTCGCGAAGGCCGGCGCCTAGGGCAGGAGGGCCTGGGGCTCCAGGGCGACGATGCCGGTCGCGCCCATCGCGCGCAGGTCGCTCAGCCGTGACCACAGCTCGTCGGAGCGCACCACGAAGTGCACGGCGACGAGGTCGTCGCGCTCGGCCAGCGGCAGCACCGTGGGCGAGGCCAGGCCGGGGAACACCGTGCTGAGCTCGTGGACGCGGTCCTGCGGCAGGTGCAGCATCACGTAGCGGTGGCGCCGCGCGGACAGCACCGCCTCCACGCGCAGGGTGAAGTCGTCGAGCGCCGGGACCTCCGCCTGGCGGACGAACAGCGCCTGGCACTCGCGGATCTCCTCCAGCACGCGCAGCCGGTTCATCATCAGGCTGGTGCCGGTCTCGCGAAGGTCGACGATCGCGTCGGCCAGGCCCGCCGAGCACACGCCCTCCAGCGAGCCGCCCATCGACACCACGCGCACGTCGATGCCGCGCTCGCCGAAGAAGCGCCGCGTCAGCTCGGGCAGGTGCGTGGCCACGACGCTGCCGGCGAGGTCGGCCACCGACGAGCGGCCGTCGTCGTCGCGGGAGGCGACCACCAGCGTGCTGCGCGAGAAGCCCAGGGGCAGCGCGGGCAGCGCCTCCAGGTCGTGCTCCATGACGATGTCGGTGGCCAGGAACGCTGCGGACAGCTGCCCGGCCTCGATCGCGGCCGCGGCGTCGCGCGGGCGCATCTCGATGAACGACAGCCCCTGGATCTCCGCGATGGAGCCGCCGCCGTGGAAGCCGCTGGTGGGATAGCCCGCCTGCCGCAGCAGCTTCAGGCAGTCCTCGCGCAGCCGGCCCTTGGACGGGATGGCGATGCGGACCTCGTTGCTCATCGCCGTCGCTCCCGCAGCACCTTCAGCACCTCGTCGAACGCCACGCCCGCGCCCACCAGGCCGGCGAGCACGTGAAACACCAGGTCGGCCGCCTCCTCGGCGGTGCGGCGGACGTCGCCCTGCCCGGCGTGCGCGCGCCCCAGCTCCAGGCACAGCTCGAAGGCCTCCTCCATGATCTTGCGCTGGGCAAGCTCCGGGTCGCGGAAGAGGCTCGCCGAGTAGGACTCGGGCGGGGCAGTGGCGAGGCGGTCCCGAAGGACCGCCTCGAGCTCGGCAAGTTCCATGCCTGGCAGCCTATTGCTCTACGTGCCGATGTCGTAGGAGTTGAGGTAGTGCTCCTGCTCCGGCGTGAGCGTGTCGATCGCCTTGCCCATGCTCGCAAGCTTCAGGCGCGCGACCTCCGCGTCCAGCTCGATCGGCACGTCGTACACGCGCGTCTCCAGGCTGCCGATGTTGCGCACCAGCCACTCCGCCGCCAGGGACTGGTCGGCGAAGCTCATGTCCATGACGGCGGCCGGGTGGCCCTCGGCGGCGCCCAAGTTGACCAGGCGCCCCTCGGCCAGCAGCACGATGCGGCGGCCGTCGGCGAGCTGGAACTCCTCGGCGTTCTGGCGCACCTCGCGGCGCGCGGTGGACAGCTTCTCCAGCGCCGGGATGTCGATCTCGACGTCGAAGTGGCCGGAGTTGCAGATGATCGCGCCGTCCTTCATCGCTTCGAAGTGCTCCTTGCGCAGCACCGAGGTGTTGCCCGTGACGGTGACGAACACGTCGCCCTCGACCGCGGCCTGGCTCATCGGCGCGACGCGGTAGCCCTCCATCGCCGCCTCCAGCGCGCGGATGGGGTCGACCTCGGTCACCAGCACGTCGGCGCCGTGCCCCTTGGCGCGCGAGGCCACGCCGCGGCCGCAGTAGCCGTAGCCGGCGACGACCACGGTCTTGCCGGCCAGCAGCACGTTGGTGGCGCGGATGATGCCGTCCAGCGTGGACTGGCCGGTGCCGAAGCGGTTGTCGAACAGGTGCTTGGTCGGCGTGTCGTTGACCGCGACGATCGGGTAGCGCAGCGCGCCGGCCTTCTCCATGGCGCGCAGGCGGATGACCCCGGTGGTGGTCTCCTCCGTGCCGGCCAGCACGGTGGCGGCCTGCTCCGGGCGCTGCGACAGCAGCCGGTTCACCAGGTCGCAGCCGTCGTCCATGGTGATGGTCGGCTGGGTGTCCAGCGCCGCGTCGATGTGCTTGTAGTAGGTGTCGTGGTCCTCGGCGCGGATCGCGAACGTCGAGATGCCGTACTCGGCCACCAGCGCGGCCGCCGTGTCGTCCTGCGTGGACAGCGGGTTGGACGCGACCAGCGTCACCTGCGCACCGCCGGCCGCCAGCGTGCGCATGAGGTTGGCGGTCTCGGTGGTGACGTGCAGGCAGGCCGCGACGACCTGGCCCTCCAGCGGCCGCTCCGCGGCGAAGCGCTCGCGGATGGCGCGCAGCACGGGCATGGAGCGGTCGGCCCACTCGATGCGGGCCTTGCCCTTGGGGGCGAGTGCGAGATCGGCGACGTCGTGCGCAGGCAGGGACATGAAGGCTCTTTCTGGTCGGTGAGGATCGCCAGAAAGCCTACTCCGAGTCGGCCTCCGACACCGTCACGGTGAGGGTCTCGGCGTACCACACGCCGCTGTAGCCGTGCTCGCGGGTCTGCACGCGCAACGCGGCGGCCGCCTGGTACTCCCCAGGCTCCAGGTGGCGCAGCCCCTTGTCGCGGTCGTCGCCCGCCACGGTGTCGAAGTCCAGCGGCACGCGGACGGAGGCGCCCGGGGCGAGCTGGCGCATGGGGTGGATGTCGCCGCACACGCTGTCGGCCTGCCCGCCCACCCAGGCGCCGTCGCGGTACAGGCCCCACAGGGCCCAGCACTCGGCGCCGCTCAGGGCGATGGGCTCGTCGCCGAGGTTGCGCGCCTCCAGCCAGCCCTTCCAGCGCTCGCCCTGGCGCACGTCGACGCGGTCCAGCACCAGGGCCAGCAGCACGTCGGGATGCCGGGCGTCGCCGGGCAGGTCCGGGCGGCGCTCCGGCGAGCCGGGCGGGTCGGAGATCACCACGGTCGCCGACGACTGCCCCCGCGGGCCGGACGGTGACGCGGAGGGCGCGGGCGACGGCGACGTGCCCGGCACGGCGACCCCTCCGCCCACGGACGGCGCGCTGGGCGTCGCCGTCGGCGTGGGCGTGGGCGTGGAGGCCACGGTGGAGCGCTCGCTGGGCTCGTCGGTGGGCGGCGCGATCGCGCGGCCGCCGCCGGAGGCGAAGTCCACGGAGGTCTCCGGCACCAAGAACGCCCGCCCCGCCAGCGACGCCGGCGCGGCCATGACGAGCACGGCGGCCACGGTGCCGATGCGCCGGTTGCGCCGGATGCGGCGCACGCGGCGGTCCAGGTCGGCCACGTCCAGCGGCCCCGCCGGGGCGGCCGCGGCGCGGCGCAACAGCTCGTCGAAGCCGGGGGGCGGCATGCTGCCCGAGGGGGTGCACGGTGGC
>DATMKC010000331.1:0-3993 GCA_035553555.1 Egibacteraceae bacterium
GCTGGCGCACACCGAGGACCTCGTGCTCCTGCTGGCCTCCAACGGGGCGGTGCGCTACGCGAGCCCGGGTTGTGATCGCATCGCGCCAGGGCTGGCGCGCCCCGGCGCCAGCGCCTTCGATCCCCTGGACGCCTCGGACGCCTCTCGCTTGCGCGCCGCCCTCAGCGACGTGGTGCTGGAGGGCGCGCCGCGCCGCATCCAGGTGCGTGGCGAGTCGCCGGCGGGCCAGCGGCGAACGTGGGAGGTGCGCCTGGACAACCGTCTGCGCGACCCGGTGCTCGGGGCGGTCGTGGCGACGTTCCGCGATGTGACCGGGCAGATGCGCACCGAGCACCTCGCGGAGGGCGCCGCGGCGGTGCTGCGCATGGTGCTGGCCGGCGCGCCCCGGCGGGAGGCCCTGCAGACGCTCGTGCGGATGGTGGAGGGCGCGTGGCCCACGGTGCGCGCCACCGTCCTGCTGGCGGACTGGGACCGCGGTTGCCTGCGCCATGGTGCGGCGCCGTCCATGCCGCCGCACTTCGTGCACGCGATCGACGGACTGCCCATCGCCGAGGGCGCCGGCGCGTGCGGCACCGCCGCCTACCGTGACGCCGAGGTGGTGGTGGAGGACGCGCGCAGGGACCCGCTGCTCAAGGACTACCGCGCGCTCATGGACAGCTTGGGGGCCAGGAGCCTGTGGTCCCTGCCGCTGCACGACGGCCAGGGCGGCGTCGTGGGCACGCTGGCGCTGTACGGGACGGAGGTGTCCAGCCCGACACCGGAGCAGTGGCGGCTCGCGCAGCGCCTGGCCGATCTGGCCAGTCTGGTGATCGCCGGGCCGCGCGTCGCGTCACAGTCCGCTGCCTCCCCGGCGCGCGAGCCCGCCATGCACGCCGTCGCGCGGCTCACGCACCGTGAGCGTGCCGTTCTGCGACTGATCGCCCTGGGTCACACCAACCAGGAGATCGCCGACATGCTCGGCTTGAGCGTGCGCACCGTGGAGACACAGCGCGCCGCGGTGTCGGGCAAGTCGGGGGCTGCCACGCGGTCACAGCTCGTCGGCCTGGCGCTGGAAGCGGGGTTGCTGTGCGCGCACCACGACTGAGCGAGTCCGGCGTCCCCGGACCGGGGGACGCCACCCTGCGCAGACTGCGGGGAACCCGCTGCGGAAAGCCGCGGCGAACTGCGGATGGCGGGTCCGCGCAGCGGACCTACGGTGGGGGCGAGTCCCGCCGCGGTGGGGCGGGCCGTCTCGACCGGAGCTCATGATGCTGCGCAGCACTGTCGCTCGACGCGTTGGGCGCATGTCCCTGCGCGCCCAGATCCGGGCGATGTTCGTGCTGCCGCTGGTGGCGGTGCTCGCCCTCCAGTTCGCCATGCTGCAGTACGACCGCCAGGCCGACCGTCACAGCAGCGAGATCGAGCGACTGGAGTCCTGGCGGGAGAACATCCACCAGCTCTACCAGGTGCTGCTGGAGGCGGAGAGCGCCGTGCGCGGCTACCGCCTGGGTGGCGCGGTCGACCAGGCCCACCTGGTCCCGTACTTCGCCGCGCTGCGTCAGGCGCCACAGCTCGTCCGCGAGCTTCGCCCGCTGGCTGCGGGTGCCCCGCAACTTACGGAACACATGCGGCAGCTCGAGGAGCTGGTGGCGGGCCGTCTGTCCAGCCTGGCCAGGTTGCGCCGGCTGCCGCTGGAGCTGCCGCCCGGGAACGTGATCGTGACGGCCCAGGCGGAGGAGGGGCGGCGGCTGACGGGCTTGATCCGCGAGGAGCTGGAGCACTTCATCGACGAGGAGGCCCGCATGGAGGCCGTCCGCCGGCAAGGCCGTGAGGCGGTGGCCGAACTGGGGCGCGTGCTGCAGCTGGCGGTGCCGGCGCTGCTGCTGCTGACGTTCCTGCTGGTCCGTGGCACCACCAGCCGCCTGCTGCGCCGGCTGGACCTGGTGGGCCGCAACATCACCGACGTGGTGCAGGGCGCGCCGCTGGTCCCGCTGCCGGAGGACTCCGCCGAGTCGCGCCGCCTGAACGCGTCGATGGCCGAGGCCGAGGCGCTGCTGCACCGGCGCGAGCGCGAGAGCACCCTCTCGCGCGAGGAGGCGGAGCGCGCGAACGCGGCGAAGACCGCGTTCCTGTCGCGCATGTCCCACGAGCTGCGCACCCCCCTGACCGCGGTGCTCGGCTTCTCCGAGCTGCTGGAGATGGACGACCTCACACCGCAGCAGCGCGACAGCGTCCGCCACATCCGCACCGCGGGCGCGCACCTGCTCACGCTCATCAACGAGGTGTTGGACATCTCCCGGATCGAGTCCGGGAATCTCGCCGTGTCGATCGAGCCGATCGAGCTGGGTCCCGTGGTGGCCGACGCGCTGGCGATCATCCGCCCGATGGCCGAGGAGCGGGGCGTCCGCCTGCCACGCGCCTCCGGCCGCGGCATGTTCGTGCGCGCCGACCGGCAGCGCTTGTCACAGGTCCTGTTGAACCTGCTGAGCAACGCCGTCAAGTACAACCGCGACTTCGGCGAGATCCGCCTGCGGTGCGTCGCCGAGGGCGAGGTCGTGCGCGTGGCCGTGACGGACACGGGCCTGGGCATCCCGCCGGACATGGTGCCCAGGGTGTTCAACCCGTTCGACCGCCTGGGCGCGGAGCGCACCGGCGTGGAGGGCACCGGCGTGGGCCTGGTCCTGTCGCGGGGCCTCGTGGAGGCCATGGGCGGTTCGCTCACGTTCGTGTCCGTCCCCGGCGAGGGCACCACGTTCACCGTGCGCCTGCCCGCCGCCGCCGAGCCATCGCCACTCCCGCAGGCGCCTGCTCCGGATGTTCCCGAGTGGCTCCCCAGGTCTTCGCCGGCGGGCCCGACTGACGGCTCGCGCCGGGTGACCGTGCTGTACGTGGAGGACAACGCCGCCAACCTGGACCTGGTGTCGCGCTACTTGAGCCAGATGCCGGCGGTGGACCTGATCACCACGATGCAGGGGCGGCTGGCGGTGGACCTGGCGCGGCTGCACCGGCCCGACCTGATCCTGCTGGACCTGCACTTGCCGGACCTGGACGGTGAGTCCGTGCTGCGCCGGCTGCGCGAGGACCCCCACACCGCCACGGTGCCGGTGGCCATCCTCACGGCGGACGCCACCCCGGGCCAGGAGCGGCGTCTGCGCGCCCAGGGCGCCGACCACTTTCTGCACAAGCCGCTGGACTTCGCCCGCCTCGCGGCCCTGCTGGATCCGCGAGGCCCGGTGGTGCAATCATGACCGGCTGGCCTGCGGACGCGCGCATCCTCGTGGTGGACGACGAGCCGGTGAATGTCCACTTGCTCCTGCGCCTGCTGGAGCAGGCCGGCTACCAGAGTGTGGAGGGGTTCGCCGATCCCGCCGAGCTGGCCGCGTCGGTCGCGGAGCGCGAGCCCGACCTGGTGGTACTGGACCTGCACATGCCGGAGCTGGACGGCTTCGACCTCATCCGCGTGATGCGCCAGCTGCTGCCCGCGGACAGCTTCGTGCCGATGCTGATGCTCACCGCCGACGCGAGCGCGCGCACGCGCGAGAAGGCGCTGGAGCTGGGGGCGAGCGACTTCCTCACCAAGCCCTTCGACCTGACCGAGGTGCGCCTGCGCGTGCGCAACCTGCTGCACACCCGCGGCCTGCACCGCAGGCTCGCGGCGCAGAACCGCCTGCTGGTCGACCAGGTGCGGGACCGGACGCAGGACCTGCACGCGTCGCGCCTGGAGTTGCTGCAGCGCCTGGCGCTGGCCGCGGAGGCCCGCGACGACGACACCTATCACCACACGGTGCGTGTCGGCCGCAACGCCGGCCGGCTGGCGGCCGCCCTCGGCTTCACGCCGGAGGAGGCACTGCTGATCGAGCACGCCGCGCCGCTGCACGACATCGGCAAGATCGGGATCTCCGACGCGATCCTGCTCAAGCCCGGTCCGCTGACCCCGGACGAGTTCGCACAGATCAAGACGCACGCCGAGGTGGGCGCGCGCATCCTCGGCGTGCGTCTTGATCTGTGCGAACT
>DATMKC010000332.1:0-2599 GCA_035553555.1 Egibacteraceae bacterium
CGCAAAACCCCAGCGCAACAGGAAGGGGTCGATCCCGGTGCCGGCGGCCCGGCCGGTCACCGACGAGCGCCGCATCGCGTTCGCGCTGGTCCTGCTGGGCGCCCTGCTGCTGCTGCGCGAAGCGGGTCTGTGGGCCGGCGACCTGCTGATGTTCCCGCTGATGCTCGGCGCGGTCGGCTCCGGCGTGATCTGGGCGACCGCCGACGAGACGGACCGCAGCCGCTGGACGCGCTTGGGCCTGGTCGCGGGACCGCGCTGGCGGCGTGGCCCGGCGGCCGTCGCCCGCACCGCCGGCGGCGCGCTGCTGGTCGTGCTGGGCATGGCGCTGTTTCTGGCCACGAACGGGATCTTCGCGGCCCTGCGCGTCGCGGGGCTGGCGACCGGGGTGACGCTGCTGGGCGCGCTGCTCGTGCTGGGCCCCTACCTCGCCCGGCTGGCGCAAGACCTGCGCGAGGAGCGCGTGGCCAGGATCCGCTCGCAGGAGCGCGCCGACGTGGCGGCCCATCTCCACGACTCCGTGCTGCACACGCTGGCGCTGATCCAGCGCGCCAGCGCCACCATGTCGGCGGGGGCGCTGGCCCGGGTCCAGGAGCGCGAACTGCGCGCCTGGCTGTACGGGCGCGAGCAGCAGGGGCCCGGCCGGCTGCGCGGGGCGGTCGACGAGCTGGCCGGGCGCGTGGAACGGCTGCATGGCGTGCCGGTGGACGCCGTCGTGGTGGGCGACGCGGCGATGGACGAGCCGCTGCGCGCCCTGGTCGCCGCCGCCCAGGAAGCCGCCGTCAACGCCGCGCGCCACTCCGGCGCCGCGCGCGTGTCGCTGTACGTGGAGGCGGAGGCCGACGGCGTCACCGCGTGGGTCCGCGACGAGGGCCGCGGGTTCGACCCGGCCGCCGTGCCGGCCGACCGGCGCGGCATCGCCGACGCCGTGGTGGGCCGCGTCCAGCGCCACGGCGGCACCGCGGTCGTGGCGAGCGAGCCGGGCGAAGGCACGGAGGTGCACCTGTGGATGCCAGGGGCCACCACGGCATGATCCGGCTGTTCCTGGTCGACGACCACGAGCTGTTCCTGTCCGGCGTGCGCACGGAGCTGCACGGCGCGTGCGACATCGTCGGCACGGCGCTGGACGCCGACACGGCCGCGGAGGCCATCCTGGCCGCGCGGCCCGACGTCGTGCTGCTGGACGTGCACCTGCCGGGCGGGGGCGGCGTCGAGGTGCTGCGCCAGACCCGCGAGCGGCTGCCCGGCACCAGGTTCCTGGCCCTGTCGGTGTCGGACTCGCCGGACGACGTCATCGGCGTCATCCGCGCCGGCGCCCGGGGCTACGTCACCAAGACCATCACCCCGGCGGAGCTGGTCGAGGCGATCCAGCGCATTCACGACGGCGACGCGGTGTTCTCCCCCCGGCTGGCCGGCTTCGTCCTGGACGCCTTCGCGGGGGAGCTGACCGGCCCGCTCGATCCCGAGCTCGACCAGCTCACCCCGCGCGAGCGCGAGGTGCTGCGCCTGATCGCGCGCGGCTACGCCTACAAGCAGGTGGCCCGGCGGCTGGAGATCTCGATCAAGACGGTCGAGTCACACGTGTCCGCGGTGCTGCGCAAGCTCCAGCTTTCCAGCCGCTACGAGCTCACTCGCTGGGCGGCTGATCGCCGTCTGCTGTAGCGGTCTCGTGGTCGCCGCGCAGCGCCGAACCCAGCAGGGCGACACCCACGACGATGCCGAGCGTCGGCAGCAGCCAGCGCAGGCGCAGCAGGGCCAGCGCGGGCGCGTCGACGAGCAGCGCCACGGCGATGGCTAGGAACAGCAGTCCGAATACCAGCGACACCGGATCGAGATCGTGACGTCGCATCAGAACACCTCCGATCCGGGACCGAACAGGCCGTCGCCGAACGGGTGCAGCGGCGCGCCGGCGGCCACGCGCACCACGCGCACCTGCCCGACCCCGGCGCGCGCGGTCAGGTCGAGCGTGCCGCTGAACGGGCTGCCGGTGCGCTCCCCGCCGAGCTGCGGCTCCAGCCCTCCGGTGCGCATGCCGAACAGGTCGACGGTCCCGATGCCCGCGTCCGCCCGCGCCACGACCGTGACCGAGTCGGGCAGCACCACCGTGACCTCCCCGAACCCGACCGTCACCCGCAGCGCGCGCACCTCGCCCGGCGCCAGGACGACATCGCGCAGGTCCACGGTCAACTGTCCCGCGCCGAGCCGGTACTCCTGCTCCAGCGCGGCCGACGACGCGGGGCGCTCGTACACCTCGCCGCTGCCGCCGGCCAGCGACGGGCCCTCCGGGAGGATGGACGCCACCAGCACCACGGGCACCAGCACCACACCGAGCGGGATCAGCGCCCGCGCCCGGCCCCACCAGGCGCCGATCACCAGTCCAGTCCCCACCGCGGCCAGGACCAGGGCGGCGTAGTCCCCTGCGCTCGGCGACAGCACCGCCGTGGCGTCGAGGAAGCCCGCGACGCCCAGCGCCAGGAACATCAGCGCCAGGGTCAGCCGGCCCAGGCGCGACTTGGGCCGGCGCGGCGAAGGCGGTTCGGTGGGCAGCGAGGGCGGCGCCAGGGGCGCGGGGTCGCGGCTGTGATTGCTGTGGGTGAACAGC
>DATMKC010000333.1:0-4649 GCA_035553555.1 Egibacteraceae bacterium
CGCCAGCCCGAGGCGGCCGCCGCCTGCCAGGCCGCCAGGGCCAGCGCGACCGCCACCAGCTTCGGCCACGCCGCCGACCACAGGCGCGCCGCCGCGTCGACACGCGCCTCGATGGGCGTGTCCAGCTTGTCCAGGCCGGCCAGATCCTCGTCGAGGTGGTCCTCCACCCCCGCGCCGGCCACCGGGTCACCCCGCATGGCGGCGCACCTCCTGGCGCAGCCGCTCGGTGACGGTGCCGGCCAGCGTGACCACCTCGGCGGAGTCCATCCTGCGGGGCCGCGCCAGCGGCACGGCGAACTCCTCCACCACCCGGCCCGGACGGCTGGACAGCACCAGCACGCGGTCGCCGAGGCGCACCGCCTCGCGCACGTTGTGCGTGACGAACAGCACCGTCAGGCCGGTGTCCGCCCAGACGCGCTCCAGCTCGTCGTGCAGCAGGTCGCGGGTGATCGCGTCCAGGGCGCCGAAGGGCTCGTCCATCAGCAGGATGTCGGCGTCCTGGGCCAGCGCCCGCGCCAGCGCCGCGCGCTGGCGCATGCCGCCGGAGAGCTGGTGGGGGCGGCGGTGCTCCGAGCCGGTCAGGCGCACCAGCGCGATGAGCTCGCGGGCGCGCTCCGCCCGGCGAGCCTTCGGCACGCCGATCAGCCGCAGCGCCAGCTCGATGTTGGCCTGCACGGTCAGCCACGGGAACAGGGCGGACTCCTGGAACAGCAGGCCGGTCTTGCCGGCAACCGCGACGGTGCCGTCGGAGGGCCGGTCGAGCCCGGCGATGAGATTGAGCAGCGTGGTCTTGCCGCAGCCGGAGGCGCCCACCATGCAGATGAACTCGCCGGGGCGGACATCCAGGGAGATGCCCTCCAGGGCCAGGGCGTGCCCGGGCCCGTAGGACTTGCGGACCTGGCGCACGGCGATGGCCGCGCCCGTCTGGGTTTCCACGATGCTCATCGGGCGAGGATTCGCCTGACGGCGCGCCCACCACAACCACCAGACCAGGGAAAACAGTGCAGGGGCTGGGATCGGCACCGTGGAAACATGGCAAACGCGCCTGGTTTTGACCCGCTCCACGTTGCCAGTGGGCACTGAGACGGTTACAACTGTAGACATGACACCTCCCACACGCCTGCCCAGCGCCCCGCCCGCGGCGCACGACGGCCCGCCACCCGCGCCGGCCGACGCCCGGCCCGGCTACACCGTGGACCAGCTCGCCGCGCTGACCGGCGTACCCAGCCGGACCATCCGTCACTACCAGTCGGAGAAGGTGCTGCCGCCGCCGGACAAGCAGGGCCGCATCGCGCTGTACCGGGAACTGCACGTGCGCCGCCTGGAACTGATCGCCCAGTTGCAGGACCGCGGCCTGTCGCTCAAGGCGATCCGTGAGGCGCTGCGCGACGCCGAGCAGGGGCGCCTGTCGCTGGAGGACTGGCTGGGCCTGAGCGACCAGATCCGCCAGCCGTGGTCCGACGACGCGCCGGCGCTGCTGCGCCACGACGAGCTGGCCACGCGCCTGGCGGGCAGGCGGCCCGGGCTCCTGGCGGAGCTCGCCGAGGCGGGCCTGGTCAAGGAGCAGGCCGGCCTGCCGCCCACCTACCTGGTGCCCAGCCCGGGGCTGCTGGACGTGGCCCTGCGCCTGGAGGCCGCCGGCGTCGAGCTGCGCCTGGCCGGCGGCGCCGCGGCCGTGATGCGCAAGCACGTGCGGCGCGCCGCCGACGACCTGGTCGCCCACTTCCTGCGCCACGGCGCCGAGGGGCTCGGCAAGGACGCGGCGTCCACCGGCGAGGCCCTGGACGCGCTCCGGCAACTGTCCGCCGAGGCGATGCGCCTGATCTTCGCCCGCGAGGTCGAGCGCGCCCTGCGCGAGCGCCGCGACGACCTGGCCGCGGCGCTGTCGCGCGCCCGCCGGGACGGCTCGTGAGCGCCGCCATGGCAGGGCACGCACCCACCTCGCTCGGCGCCGGCCGCCCGCTGCTGCGCGGCTGGTCGCACCTGGTCGCGTTCGCCGTGATGGTCGTGGCCGGGCCGCTGCTGGTCGCCGGCGCGCGCCCGGACGCGCGCTGGTTCGTGGCCGCGCACGCGGCCAGCCTCACCGCCCTGTTCGGCGTCAGCGCGCTGTACCACCGCAAGCTGTGGGCGCCCGGCCCGCGCGCGATCATGCGCCGGCTGGACCACGCCACGATCTTCGTGCTCATCGCCGGGACCTACACCGGCGTCGGCGGGCTGATCCTGTCCCCCGGCCGCCGCTGGCTGCTGGCGCTGGTGTGGCTGGGCGCCGCCGCCGGCGCCGCGGTGCAGGTGGCGTGGCCGGAGCGGCGCAAGCTCGCCGCCGGCACCGCGATCGGCCTGGGCTGGGTGGCCGTGCTTGCCGCGCCGCTGCTGCTGGACGCCCTGTCGGCGGGCCGGCTCGCGCTGCTGCTGGGCGGCGGCGTGCTGTACAGCGCCGGCGCGGTGGCCTACGCCACCAAGCGGCCGCGCCTGGCCCCGGCGGTGTTCGGCTACCACGAGGTGTTCCACCTGGCGGTGATCGGCGCGGCCGTCGCCCACACCGTCGTCGTCGCGGGGCTGGCGGCATGACGGTGCAGCTGCACGGCTTGGAGCGCCGGGAGCTCGACGTGCACGGCCGCCGCCTGGTGTGCCACGTC
Source organism: Egibacteraceae bacterium (assembly GCA_035553555.1). Taxonomy (GTDB): domain Bacteria; phylum Actinomycetota; class Nitriliruptoria; order Euzebyales; family Egibacteraceae; genus DATMKC01. Next base: position 2,637 of record DATMKC010000333.1, read on the forward strand.
GGCGGCAGCGGCCCGGCGCTGCTGCTGGTGCACGGCATCACGTCCAGTGCCGCGACCTGGGCGCGCGCCGCCCGGCACCTCACCGCCGCCCACACGGTGATCGCCCCGGACCTGCCCGGCCACGGCGAGTCCGCGAACCCGCCCGGCGACTACTCGCTGGGCGCCTACGCCGCGTCGCTGCGCGACCTGCTCGCGCTCTTGGACGTGCCGCGCGTCACGCTGGTGGGCCACTCCCTGGGCGGCGGCATCGCGCTGCAGACCGCCTACCTGTTCCCGGAGCTGGTGGAGCGCCTGGCGCTGGTGTCCAGCGGCGGGCTGGGCAGCGACGTGCACCTGCTGCTGCGCGCCGCGACGCTGCCCGGCTCCGAGCTGGTGCTGCCCCTGCTGACGGCGCCGCGCGTGATCGGCGCGGGCGACGCGGTGGGCCGCGGCCTGAACCGCCTGGGCCTGCGCATGCCGGCGCGCGTCGCCGAGATCTGGGAGGGGCTGCGCCACCTGGGCGCGCCGGAGGCGCGGCGCGCCTTCGTGCACACCGCCCGCGCGGTGATCGGCCCCGCGGGCCAGCGCGTCAGCGCCGTCGACCGGCTGTACCTGGCGGAGCTGCTGCCCACGCTGGTGGTGTGGGGCGCGGCCGACCGCATCATCCCCGCCGCGCACGGCCACGACGCCGTCACTCGCATGCCGGGCGCCCGCCTGGAGGTGTTCGAGCGCTCCGGGCACTTCCCGCACGAGAGCGAGCCGCGCCGCTTCGCCCGCCTGGTCAGCGAGTTCGTCGCCACCACGGACCCCGCCGCTGCGGAGTCACTTGTGGCCACTATCCGCCGCAAGTGACTCCGCAGCGTGGCTAGCAGGCGGCGAAGAACTCGCGCAGGCGCTGGTTGGTGACGTGCGGGTGCTCGAACTGCGGCACGTGGCCGCAGGAGTCCCACACCTCCACGTGCGCCGTCGGGCACGCCGAGCGCACCAGCTCCGCGTAGTTCGGCGACACCAGCCGGTCGCGGTCGCCGAAGACCCAGAGGCTGGGCGCCTGCAGCTCCACCAGGCGCGGCCAGAAGCGCGCCGGGGACTCCATGCCCAGCCGCCGCGTGCACGCCAGGAACGCCAGGCGCCGGCGGCGGTTGTCGATGGAGCGCAGGAAGTCCTGCTGCGCCGCGTCCAGGTTCGCGGCCGGCACGCGCGTGTGGTCGGCGAACATCGCCCGCAGGCCGTTGCGCACGATCCAGCCGGGCAGCGGCCCGGGCACCTTCCAGCCGGGCACCCCCAGCGCGAGGTCCAGGCGCGAGGCCTGCAGGAACGGCCGCAGCAGGCGGTACTCGTCGAACGCGACCGCCGGGCACAAAAGGCCGATGCCGCGCACGCGCTCCGGCGACTGCAGCGCCAGCTCCACCGACACGCGCCCGCCCATCGAGTTGCCGACCAGGAACGCCGAGTCGACCTCGGCGGCGTCCATGGTCCGCCGCACGACCTTGGCGAACCAGGCGGCGTCGTACGGCGCGCCGACCGGCGAGGAGGACTTGCCGAAGCCGGGGAAGTCCAGCGCGATGACCCGGTGGTGCGCCGACAGCCCCGCCACCACCGGCAGCAGCGACACCTTCGACGCGCCCAGGCCGTGCAGCAGGATCACCGGCGGCGCGTCCGGCGGGCCGGCCTCGAGGTAGGCGGTGCGCACGCCCATGGCGGTCGTCTCGAGCGCCCGGGCGAAGTGGACGGGCCGCTCCTCCTGGTGCGCGAACAGGCCGTCGAGCTGGAGGCTGAGCGCGAGGTCGCCGCGGACGGTGAGGTCGCCGTCGAGGAAGGCGGTGACGCCGGAGGCCTCACCGGAGACGACGCGGGCGAGGGTGGCGGCCGAGCTGTGCACGACCAGCGTCGGGTCGGCCGCCGACCCGCGGCGGGCGCGGCCGCGGCCGCCGGCGAGCTCGACGGTCCACACGCCGCCGTCGGTCGCGTCGAAGACGATCGTGGCGGTCCGCTTCTCGAGCACCGTCCCCGCGTAGCCCGGCCGCAGCCTCGAGG
>DATMKC010000334.1:0-16566 GCA_035553555.1 Egibacteraceae bacterium
GTCACAGGTGCAGGACCTCACGACCTCGCAGGCCGTTGGTGCTCATCGGCGGTTCCTCTCGTGGCGTGGCGCCGTGTGTGTGACCGCCGGTCGGATCCCCGGCGGGGACCCGGCGTGGCAGCCGCGGTCCCGTGCCCGCGCGCCTGCGTACGGAAACGGCGCGGGCCGCCCGGACGTCCGCAGGCACCCGCACGGCGACGGCCGCCGGGGGCCGCCCCGCCGGAGCCGCCCGGCGGGCACGGCGCCGCTACGCGGGGCGCGCCGGGGCCGGCATCGCCCCGGCCCCCGGGCGGACGGGTAGCAGGCGCGACAGCAGGCCCGCCGCCAGCACGAACGCCACCGAGGCCCACAGGCAGGCCTCCAGGCCCTGCCACTGGTACAGAGCCCCCGACAGGACCGTCCCGGCCAGCCGCCCGCCGGCGTTGGCCATGTAGTAGAAGCCGACGTTCATGGCCACCCGGTCGCCCTCGGCGTAGGCGAGGATCAGATACGAGTGGACGGCGGAGTTCATCGCGAAGATGAACCCGAACACGATCAGGCCCGCCACGATCACCACGCCCGGGTCGACGTCGGTCGCCAGGGTCAGGGCGATGCCGGCCGGGAAGGCCGCCAGGGCGAAGGCCAGCCAGGTGGCGGTGCGCCCGTCGGGGTCGGGCCGGGGACCTCCGCCCCGCCGGCGGCCCATCAGGCGCGGGGCGGCGGCCTGCACCAGGCCGTAGCCGATCACCCACACGGCCATGAAGGTGCCCACCTGCCAGAAGCTCCAGCCGAGCACGGTGCGCAGGTAGACGGGCAGGCCGACCACGAACCACACGTCGCGCGACGCGAACAGGAACACGCGTGCGCCGGCCAGCACGTTGACCGCCCGGTTGTTCGAGAACATCTGACGGAACTTCGCCGTCGCGTCGGGTCGCGACAGGTCGCCGCGCATCATGGCCAGCACCACCACGAGCGCCGTCGCCACCAGCACGGCCAGGACACCCAGCCCGGCCCGGAATCCCACGACGCTCAGCAGCAGGCCGCCCAGGAAGAAGCCCACGCCCTTCAGGGCGTTCTTGGACCCGGTCAGAACGGCCACCCACCGGTACAGCGCCCCCGGCCGGTCCTTCGGGACCACCAGCTTCACGGCGCTCTTGGAGCTCATCTTGGTGAGGTCCTTGGCGATCCCCGACAGCGCCTGGGCGACCATCACGTAGGGGACGACCAGCCACGCCTCGGGGACCACGGCGAGCATGCCCACGGCGACGATCTGCGTGCCGAGGCCCATCACCAGCGTCGACTTCAGGCCGAGCCGCGCCGCGAGGAAGCCGCCGACGAGGTTGGTGACCACGCCGAAGACCTCGTAGAACAGGAACAGCGAGGCCACCGCGAACGGGCTGTAGCCCAGCTCGTAGAAGTAGAACAGCACCAGCGTGCGGATCGCGCCATCGGCAATCGTGTCCGCCCAGTAGGCCCCCGTGACGAGCGCGTAGTTGCGCAGGTCGCCCCGCGCCACGGTGTCCGTCGCCGTGCTCACCCCACCGGTGCCCGCTGCGCCGCGGCGGGCAGGGTCGCTCCCACCATGGCCGCCAGCTCGACCATCCGGTTCGCGTAGCCCCACTCGTTGTCGTACCAGGCCAGCACCTTGACCTGGGTGCCGCCCACGACGCGGGTGCAGGGCGCGTCGACGATGGCCGAGCGCCCATCGGTGCGGTAGTCCGTGGACACCAGCGGGCGCTCCTCGTAGCCGAGGATCCCCTCGAGCGGGCCGGCGGCGGCCGCGCGCAGGAGCCCGTTGACCTCCTCGGCGTCCGTCGCCCGCTCCACCTCGAACACGCAGTCGGTGAGCGAGCCGGTCAGCAGCGGCACGCGTACCGCCAGGCCGTCCAGCCGGCCCTGCAGCTCGGGGAAGATCCGCCCGATCGCCGTGGCCGATCCCGTGGTGGTGGGGATCAGCGACATGCTCGCCGCCCGCGCGCGGCGCAGGTCCTTGTGGGGCGCGTCCACGATCACCTGCGTGTTGGTCATGTCGTGCAGCGTGGTGATCTGGCCGTGGCGTATGCCGATGCCCTCGTGGAGCACCTTCACCACCGGCGCCAGGCAGTTGGTGGTGCACGAGGCGGCGGTGACCACGTCGAACCGCTCCGGGTCGTAGCTCGTGTGGTTGACGCCCATCACCACGTTCAGCGCCCGGTCGTCGTTCACCGGGGCGGCGACCACGACCTTCCGGACCCCGCGGGCGAAGTAGGGCGCCAGCGCGTCGATGGTGCGGAAATTGCCCGAGCACTCCAGCACCACCTCGACGCCGAGGTCGTCCCACGGCACGTCGCCGGGCGCGGCGTGCCGGGTCACGCCCAGCTCCACGCCCTCCACGTGCAGCGCCCCGCCCTCCCCCCGGGCCTCGCGGTGCCACCGGCCATGGACCGAGTCGAAGGTGAGCAGGTGGGCCGCCGTGGCGGCGTCGCCCTTCACCTCGTTGACGTGCACGAACTGCAGGTCCTCACGGCCCCACCCGGCGCGCAGGCCCAGTCGTCCCATGCGGCCGAAGCCGTTGATGCCGATGCGTGTCATGGCCTCACCTGATCGATTCGGGGACGGGATCGCTGACGGTCTCGGACGGCCGCACCGCCCCGATGGGGTTGCGCCGCACGGCGTCCGGCCCGAACAGGCGGCGGCCGGCCCACAGCGCCACGTACACCAGGCCGACGAGGACCGGCACCTCGATCAGCGGGCCCACCACCCCGGCCAGCGCCTGACCGGAGGTCGCACCGAACACCCCCACCGCCACGGCGATCGCCAGCTCGAAGTTGTTCGAGGCGGCGGTGAACGCCAGGGATGCCGTGCGGGCGTAGCCGAAGCCCAGGCCGTACCCGAGCCAGAACGACAGCCCGAACATGGCCAGGAAGTAGACGAGCAGCGGCACGGCGATGCGCACCACGTCGAGGGGCTCCGAGGTGATCGCCTCGCCCTGCAGCGCGAACAGCATCACGATCGTGAACAGCAGCCCGTAGAGGGCCAGCGGGCCGATGCGCGGCAGGAACGCCTGCTCGTACCACGCCCGCCCGCGCCGCCGGATGCCGACACGGCGCGTGACGATTCCCGCCGCCAGCGGGATGCCGAGGAAGATCAGCACGGTCCGCGCCACCTCCCACAGCGAGACCTCGAACCCCTGGGTGTCGAGGCCCAGCAGGCTCGGCAGGCCGGTCAGGTACAACCACCCCAGCAGTGAGTAGGCGACGATCTGGAACAGCGAGTTCACCGCGACCATCAGCGCCGTGGCGTGGTTGTCGGCGCACGCCAGGTCGGACCAGATGAGCACCATCGCGATGCACCGGGCCAGGCCCACGATGATCAGCCCGGTGCGGAACTCGGGGTGGTCGGCCAGGAAGATCCAGGCCAGCGCGAACATCAGCAGCGGCCCGACGACCCAGTTCAGGAACAGCGACGCCGCCAGCAGCCGGCGCCCGCCGCCCAGCGTGCCGAGCTCCTCGTAGCGCACCCGCGCCAGCACCGGGTACATCATCAGCAGCAGGCCGAGCGCGATCGGCAGCGAGACGGTGCCGACGGCCAGGCGGTCGAGCGCCGCGTCGATCCCCGGGACGAGGCCTCCCAGCGCCAGCCCCCCGGCCATCGCCAAACCGATCCACAGCGGCAGGAAGCGGTCCAGCGTGGACAGCCGCGCCATCACCGCCGCCTCACCCTGCGGTGCGGCCGCCGTCAACGGCGTGCCGCCATGCGCCGCGCGGAGAGCGCCGGAGCGCCAGCGTCGTGCACCCGCACGCCCACGCCGGCGCCCGCGGCGCCACCCCTCATCCGTGCGCGGCCTTCGTGGCGCGCACGATGGCGGCGGCCGCGTGCGTGTGCACCCGGTGCGTCTCCGCGATCTCCACGTCGGTGAGGCCGGCCGCGGCCAGGCCCTCGGCGAACTCCTCCCGGGTCAGCGCCCCCGCGATGCAGCCGGTCCACGCGGCCATGTCGGCGCGGGTGGCGTCGTCCATCCCGGCGTCGGCCACCACGTCCGAGACGGCGAAACGGCCGCCGGGCCGCAGCACCCGCGCCACCTCGGCGAACACGCGCTGCTTGTCGCCGGCCAGGTTGACGACGCAGTTCGAGATCACCACGTCCACCGAGCCGTCCGGCAGCGGGATGTCCTCGATGTAGCCCTTGAGGAACGTGACGTTCTCCGCGCCCGCCGCCTCCGCGTTTGCCCGCGCCAGCGCGAGCATCTCGTCGGTCATGTCCAGGCCGTACGCCCGCCCCGTCGGGCCCACGCGCCGCGCCGAGATCAGGACGTCGGCGCCGGCGCCCGAGCCGAGGTCGAGCACCGTCTCCCCGGCGTGCAGATCGGCCACCGCGGTGGGCACGCCGCAGCCCAGCGAGGCCGCCACGGCGTCCGCCGGCGCGCCCTCGGTCTCCCCGGGGGCGTACAGGGCGTCGCCGAACACCTGCGTGCCCGCCTGGTCGGTCACCGCCACGCCCGCCGCGCCGCAGCACCCCTCCCCCGCCCCGGCGGCACGGGCGGCGGCCGCGTAGCGCTGCCGCACCGCCTCGCGGATGTCGGCGCCCTCCCCCGCTCCGGCCGCGCAGCCGCACCCGCCCTCGGCGTGCGCGGCCGGGTCGCAGCACGCGTCCTTGTCCGCCGGCCCGCAGCAGGACGCCTGCGCCTCGGTCGCGCAGCAGGCGGAGGTCAGGTCAGCCATGTCGTCAGCTCCTCGAGCGCCTCGGGGCGCACGGAGTAGTAGGCCCACCGGTGACGCCGCTCCACCGTGATCAGGCCCGCGTCGGCCAGCTTGCGCACGTGATGCGAGAGCGTCGACTGCGGGATGTTGAACAGCGGCACCAGCTCGCACTGGCACAGCGGCTCCCCGTGCCGGCGAAGGACGTCGAGGATGCTCACCCGCACGGGCTCCGACAGCGCCTTGGCCAGTTCGGCCAGGCGTTCGGCGTCGAGGCTCGCGTCGAGCCCCGTGGAGGGCGCGCAGCAGGCGTCCGCGGAGGGGCCGGCGGGAAGTGCGGTGGGGCGAGTGGTCATATCGGTGATCGTCGTTGTGACGCTGCTCACGGTACCTGATCCGCGCAGGTCATACCGACGTTCACCGTTTCAAGGCGGTGAAAGTTTAGGGTCGCGGCGTCGGCCGCAAGTCCCCCGCCCCCAGCTGCGGGCACCATCGCGCGAAGTTCGACCTTCCCGCTGTGGAACGACGGGGGCCACGGCGAGGTGCACACGGACGAGGGAGCCCTGAAAGTCCCGAGGGGTCGCGGAAGCGGTGACAACCAGGATGACGCGCTCCGCCACACGCCCAGCAGCACGCTCAGGGCGATGCCGTCGGCCTACAGCTCGTAGCGCGTTCGCGCCGAATGGCGGACCGCGTTTGAGCCGGCGTCCAGTACGTGGGACGGGCGCATCGCGGCTGCGGGTCGTGCGCCGCCCCCGTTCCGCCGACCGTGGCGGAGACCGCGGGTTAGGGTGCCGTCGTGACGCCGCTGCGCCCGGGGCTCTACGAGGTGCTGATCACCGAGGGGCTGCGGGCACACATGGATGCGCTCGCCGATGCGTCGTCGATCCGGGACCGCCCGCTGGAGCCCTCCGAAGCGCCCGACCGGATCGCCTGGCACATCGGCCGCGAGGTGGAGCGGGCACTCGCGGACGTGTCGGAGGACAGGCGGGTCGACGTGGCTGTGCGCGTGGCGCGGGCGCTGCTGGAGCGCCTGGGCGCCATGGCCCCGGCCGACGGGGACGCACTGCCCGCGGAGCCCGGGGCGGTGCTCCGCGCCATCGCCGGACGCCGGCCGGACGGCTCCCCCGATCTGCCCGCCGAGCCCCTCACACCCCTTCTGGATACCACGCTCCTGACCAACGCTCCCGGCGAGCCGACCCTCGTGACGCAGTTGCGGTCGGAGATCGCCTCGGCCGACGCGCTCGACGTGGTGATGGCGTTCATCCGCCGCACGGGCATCGCACCCCTGCTCGATGCGCTGCGGCGCCACGTGGAGCGCGGTCGCCCGCTGCGGGTGCTGACGACCACCTACACCGGCTCCACGGAGGCCCGGGCGCTGGATGAGCTCCGGCGGATCGGTGCCGACGTGCGCATCTCCTACGACGTCGGCACGACCCGGCTGCACGCCAAGGCGTGGGTCTTTCACCGCTCCGGCGGCGTCTCCACCGCGTACGTCGGCTCGTCGAACCTGACGCACTCGGCGCAGGTCACCGGGCTCGAGTGGAACGTGCGCATCTCGGAGGCGCGCAACCCCGATGTGGTCGCCAAGTTCGCGGCGGTCTTCGAGAGCTACTGGGCCAGCGGCGAGTTCGTGCCGTACGACCGCGACCGCTTCGCGCAGGAGCATGCCCGGGCGGGGCGGGCCGATAGCGGGCCGCACGTGATGCTGAGCCCCCTGGAGGTGCGCCCGCTCCCGTTCCAGGAGCGCCTGCTGGAGCTCCTGCAGGTGTCACGCCGGCGCGGCCATCATCGCAACCTCCTCGTGGCCGCCACGGGCACCGGCAAGACCGTGATGGCGGCCCTCGACTACGCCGGGCTGCGGGCACGCATGCCACGGGCGCGGCTCCTCGTGATCGCGCACCGCGAGGAGATACTCGACCAGAGCCTCGCGACCTTCCGGCACGTGCTGCGCGCGCCGTCGTTCGGTGAGAAGTGGGTCGGGGGAGCGCGCCCGACGCGCTTCGAGCACGTCTTCGCCTCGATCCAGAGCCTGAACGCGGCGGACCTCGACAACCTGCCGTCCGACCACTTCGACGTGGTCATCGTCGACGAGTTCCACCACGCTGCGGCGACGTCGTACCGCCGCGTGCTGGACCATCTTGCGCCGGTGGAGTTGCTCGGCCTGACGGCCACCCCCGAGCGCAGCGACGGCCTGCCGGTCCTGCACTGGTTCGAGGACCGCATCGCCGCCGAGCTCCGCCTGTGGGACGCGATCGACCAGCAGCACCTCGTCCCCTTCACCTACTTCGGCGTGCACGACAATCTCGACCTTCGCCGCGTGCCGTGGCGCCGCGGGCGCGGCTACGACCTCGACGCGCTGACGAACGTCTACACGTCGGACGACGCATGGGCGCGCCTTGTGGTGGCCCAGGTCCACGAGCACGTGGACGCCGCCGGCATGCGCGCCCTGGGGTTCTGCGTCAGCATCGACCACGCGCGGTTCATGGCCCGGCACTTCACCCGCCATGGCATCCCCGCGGTCGCGATCTGGGGAGACAGCGCTCGCGAGCAGCGCGAGCAGGCGCTGCGTGACCTTGCCGCGGGACGCGTGCGCTGCGTGTTCTCGGTGGACCTGTTCAACGAGGGCATCGACGTGCCGGCGGTCGACACCGTCCTGATGCTGCGACCGACCGAGAGCCCGGTGCTGTTCCTTCAGCAACTCGGGCGCGGCCTGCGCCGATCCGACGGCAAGTCGGTGTGCACGGTGCTCGACTTCGTCGGTCAGCACCGGCACGAGTTCCGCTTCGATCGCCGTCTGCGGGCCCTCCTCGGCGGCACGCGCACCGACGTCGAGCGCCAGGTGAAGGAGGGCTTTCCCTACCTGCCGGCCGGCTGCCACATGTACCTCGACCCGGTCGCCGCCGACATTGTGCTGCGGAGCCTCAGGGAGGCCATCCCCAGCCGCTGGGCCGCGAAGGTCGACGAGCTGCGATCCCTGCGACGCGACCTCGGATATGTCGACCTGGCACGGTTCCTCGCCGTGTCCGGTCTGGATCTGGACGACGTGTACGAGGCACAGAGGGGCTGGTCCGACCTGCAGCAGGCCGCCGGCGTCTCCGTCGCCGCCGCGGGACCACATGAGAGGCCCCTGCGGCGCGGCGTCGGCCGTCTGCTGCATGTGGACGATGAGGAGCGGCTCGGCACCTACCGCCGCCTCCTCGCAGGCGACCGGGCTCCCCAGGCCGAACGCCTGGGCGAGCGGGAGCGGCGCCTCGCGCGGATGCTGGTCGCCGTGGTGACCGACACCGCCCTCGACCGGCAGACCACCCTCCAGCAGGCGCTCGACCTGCTCTGGCGCCACCCGCAGGCGCTGGCCGATTTGCGGGACCTCGTCGCCGTGCTCCGGGAGCGGATCGATCACGCGCACACACCCCTCGCCGGCCACCCCCACGTGCCCCTGCAGGTGCACGCCCGGTACAGCCGGCTCGAGATCCTGGCCGCGATGGGGGTGGGTCACGGCGCGAAGGTCGCCCCGTGGCAGACCGGCGTGTACGAGGCGCGCAGCGCGCGGGCGGACCTGCTGGCATTCACGCTGGACAAGAGCGGCCGGCGCTTCTCACCGACGACGCGCTATCGCGACTACGCGATCAGCCGCACGCTGATCCACTGGGAGAGCCAGTCGGTGACGCGCGCCGACAGCACCACCGGCCGTCGCTACCGCGGACATGCCGAACTCGGCTGGTCGATCCTTCTGTTCACACGGCTCAACGTGAACGAGCGCGCTTTCTGGTTCCTCGGCCCGGCGACTTACCGGACCCACCAGGGCGAGCGGCCAATGGCCATCACCTGGGAGCTGGCCCACCCCCTCCCCGGCGACCTGTACGCCCGCTTCGCGGCTGCCGTCGCGTAAGTGGCGGGCTCCGGCGGAGTGAATGTCCAACGAGCGAGGGATCCCGGCGGTCGGCACACGTAATTCGATCGCTCCGAGCGACCGATGGGGAAGAACCGGCACCTGGTGACCCCGCCGCGGGGATGAACAGCTTAGGGGTGCCCGCGCGGGTGGCGAAGCGGCGCTCGCGAAAGCCATTGCGGTGGGTGCCCGCTCGGCCGGCGCCCGTTCGCTGTGGGCGGCGCCGGTCTCGGCGGAGACCTCGGCCTCCATGATCTGGTGGCCCAGAAAGGCTCACCGCCTCGCGCACCAGGTCGGCGTGCTCGTCGGTCCGGACCTTGCGCCTAGAGCGCGTCGGCGTCGAGGTGGCGACGGTGGGCCTCGCGGGTCTCCTCCTCGTTCGGCGCGTGGGGATGAACCGACGCTGGGAGCTCGCGGTGGCCAGCCCTGCCTTCAGCAGGTGCCGCTCCTACACCACAGCACGGGGCGCGATGGCACCGCGACGCTTCCGGGTGGCAACCCAGCGAAAAGCCGAAGATGCCGACGACTATGGCCGCGAAGGAGCGACGTCACCGACGGTTAGCGCGCAAGGGAGGGGTTCGGCGAAGAGTCGAACGTGCGGATGCACCAGACAGGGCTGATCGCACAACTGTCTCGATTGTGGGAACGTCGGCGTCGACGACCATGGTGGTTCTGGGTGACTCGGACAAGCCCAGGAAGACCCACGCGCGGTCCACGCGGACGGTCCCGGCCCGCAGGGCGGCGAGGCTGTAAAGCGCCGCCTGCAGTTCGTACTCCCCGCGCAGGCCGTTCGGTTGCTTACCGTCGAGCGCGTGCGTCTTCCAGTCCACCACGAGAAGCGTTCCGTCAGGCAGCCACGCAAGCAGGTCGATCGCGCCTGCCAGGAGAACACCGTCGACCACGACCGCGAAGGGGTGCTCGGTCTCCACTCGAAGGGCGGTGCGGATACGCTCGGCGAGCGGACTGGCGAGCACGTCGCGGACAAGCGACTCGGCGCGCTCGGCGTGAGCCGGTGGCAGCGGCCCCAGGCCGAGCGAGGCTGCGAGCGGCGCCGCCCACCCGGGGGGCGGCGCCGTTGCCGAGTGCGGACCGAGCCACCGGTGGCGCTCCAGTGCGACGTGGACGAGAGTCCCGACGACCGCTCCACCTCCGTCGGCGGCGGGAACAGCGCCCGAGTGCGCCCCCTCTCCAGGCGCCTCGTGCAGGGCCTGTAGCGCCGTGAACGACAGCCGCCGACCGGCGAGGGCATCGACGGACAAAGGCTCGGCAGGGACCGGAGCGTGCGCGGCCGCGACCGGTGGCGCGGCGGGCGCGGGCCGACGCTCGGGGACTACGATCGACGCCGCCGCGACGGCGGTCTCCGCGGCGAACGCGCTGCCGGCGTCGATCGCCTGTTTGAGCAGGCTCCACATGCAGTTGGGGCCGCCGCGGCCGTCGGGCCGTCCCACGACGGTGACGTGCCGCTTGGCGCGCGTGAGGGCGACGTAGAAGACGCGCCGCTCCTCGGCGGCGGCTTCGGCCTGGAGGCGCTCCTTCAGGTCCGCCGCGCCGAACAGGTCCACCGGGTCTCCCCCGGCGAGCTTGGCCCGGAAGCCCGCCCTGCCGTCGGTGTCGACCATGAGCAGGTCCTGCTGCCCGGGCATGCCGTGGGACCCGTCGGCGATGACGACAGCCGGGAACTCCTGGCCCTTGACGGCGTGGATGGTGGTGAGGCGCACGGCGTCGAGGTCCGGGTCGACGACGACCGCCTCGCCGGGGTCCTGCCCCAGCCGGTCGCGTTCGGCGAGGGCATGCAGGAAGCCGGGGAGATCCGGCCCCCGCACCTCGGCGAACGACTCGGCCATTTGCACGAGGCGGCGGAGGTTGGCGAAGCGCCGGCGGCCGCCCTCCAGGCCGAGCACCGCCAGGTCGTACCCGTTGGCGGCGATCGCGGCCTCGACGAGCGCCGGGAGTCCGCTCTCGCGGAGCACGGGGCGCAGCGCTGCGACCAAGTCGACCAGCGGGGCGAGGGCGGGTATGCCGGGCACCGCCGGCCAGAGGGGCCGCTTGGTCCCCGCGTGCCGCCGGAGCGCAACGAGATCGCCGTCGCTCGCGTTGACGTACGGCGATCCCAGCACGCGTACGAGGTGGTCCTCGTGGTGCGGGTTGTCGACCAGATGGAGCAGGGCGAGCACATCGGCGACCTGCTGATGCGAGAAGAAGCCGCGCCCGGCGACGAGGTACGTCGGGATGCCCCGCACACGCAGGGCGCGCTCGTAGGGCTCGACCATGGTGAGGGCGCGGAACAGCACGGCGACGTCCCGGTTGGCGTACCCGTCGTGCAGAAGGCCCTCGACGGCGTCGGCCACCGCCTCGGCCTCCTGGTCGCGCGTCGAGCGCTCTCTGTCCGCATCGCTCACGGAGACGAGCTCGATGGGCGGGCGCCGCAGTGGGGGCGCGGGCGTCGTTGCCGCCGTCGCGTGCAGAGAGCGGAACGCGGGCTCCCCGGCGAGGGCGTGCGCGAAGACGTCGTTGAGCGCCTCCATCAGCTCCGGCTGGGAGCGGTGGTTGTCGCGGAGCGCGTAGCGCGGAGGGTCGCCCACGCGCTCGGCGAAGAAGCGCGAGGTCGCGTGCCGGAAGCCGTAGATGGCCTGGCCCCCGTCGCCCACCACCCAAGTGCGGCGGGCGCCGAGGGCGTCGACGATCTCGTTCTGGATCGCGTTGGCGTCCTGGAACTCGTCCACATAGACCCGGTCCAGACCAAGGCTCACTCCGGCGCGCAGCACGTCCAGCGCGTGGAACTGCAGGTCCTCGTAGTCGAGCGCGCCGAGCTCCACCTTGCGCTGCGCGTAACCGGTGGCGAACCGTTCCATCACCTCGGCGAGCGCCTCCAGTTGCGGGCGGGCGAACAGGGCGACCCGGTCCGTCCAGATGCGGCACAGCAGCTCGTTGGCGTCGTCGATGAGCGGCTTGACGCCCTTCTTGGCCGTGCCGTGGATCTTTGGGCACTTGGGGAGTGGCCCCTCCCCGCTCAACAGCACGCGCCCCGCCGCGATGCCGGCGGCGTGCCGCTCGTGCAGGTCCGGGTGGACAACCAGCTCGTCGAGCAGCCGCGCTGCGCCGACGGCGTCGGCGGGGTCGAGCACCGGCGGCGGGGGGAGCACGAGGCGAGGCTCGCGATGCCCGGCCGCGCGCAGGCGCGCGTAGGCCGACAGCACCGCCTGGCGGATGCCTCCGTCGTAGACGGCCTGTGCGAGTGCGTCGAGGAGCCCGGGGTGGGTGGTCGCGGCCAGGGCGTCGTCGAGGGCCTGCTCCACCAGCGCGTCCGCCTCGACGTCGTCGAGCTCGCTGAACTCGGGATCCACGCCCGCCAGGAACGGGTGCATCCGCACGATGCGCGCCGACAGCCCATGGAAGGTGCCGATCCAGCCGGCGGAGAGGTCGAGGCTTGCCCGATCACTGGATCGGCCCGCATCGCGGTCCCCAAAGCGCTGCTGCAGGCGGTCGCGCAGGTGCGCCGCGGCGGACCGGTTGAACGTCACCACGAGGATGCGCTCGATCGGGACGCCCTCGTGCTCCACATCGCGCCAGATGCGTTCGACGAGCAGTGTCGTCTTGCCCGCACCCGCGCCCGCGGCCACCGGCACGAACGGCTCGGACGCCTCGAGCACACGAGCCTGCTCGGGTGTGGGCGGCATCACCGCCATAGCGCACCGCACCCGCACCACCTCGCGCAGCCCGCGCTCGGCGGGCCGGCGAGCCGGCCTCCCCGCAGATCCGCGGCCACCTGGCGGGCCGCGTCGATCGCCTCGTCGACCATGCCCCGCCATTCGCCCGCATCGACGGACCGCGGCGGCCGCTCGGCGTAATCCGCGTCGCTCCGCACCAGCCCGTCGCGCCGCCCCCCGAGCAGCGATACGTAGAGGCCCCCGGCGCTCTCCAAGCCGCGTTCGGCCGCGGCAAGGTACCCGTAGAGGGGTGGCTGCAGCCGCTTCGGCAACTCCTCGGTACCGCGGTAGTCCCGCCCGCTGCGCTTGTAGTCGACCACCACCGCGTGCCGGTGGTCCGCGTCGAGCCGGTCGAGGCGGCCGGTGAGCGCAAGCGGCGGGTGCACGTCCAGCAGCGCCTCGTCGCGAAGGGCATGCTCCACGGCGACCGGGCGCATCCGGGGACCCGAGGCGGCCTCATTGGCCAGCAGCAGCTCCAGGTGCACGGCCAGTCGGGTGCCGAACGCGTCGAAGGCCGTCGTGCTGCGATTCGGCCTCTCCCGTACCAGCACCTCGCGGAGGCAGTCCGCCAGCGCGGCCCGGTACGCCGGCAGGCGCGCGAGGTCGCAGGGGCCAGGATCGGGTCCGGCCGCAACGCGGGCGTAGACGGCGGCCATGATCTCGTGACCGATCGTGCCCTCCGCGGCCGGGTCGAAGGGCCGCACCAGCGGATCCGGGGACAGGTACCGGCCATGGAGCCACCCGTACGGGCAGCCGAGGAACGTCTCCACGCCGGTGACCGAGATCTCGGTGACGTGGTCGAGGGCCCCCGGGTGGAGGCCGAGCGGCCTCACCCGCCGCGCCGCGGCGTTGGCGAGCAGCCCGGGCACGGCGAGGCCGTCCAGGGCCAGCCGGCGCAGCATCTCGCGCTCCGGTCCCGCCTCATCGCGCGCCAGGATCTCCCCGTCGGGGTCCGGGCGGACGTCGAGCCCGTCAGCGTCGAGGCCCGCCGCCCGGCATGTCTCCATCCAGAAGGGCGAGGGGGCGACGGGGCGGCCCTCGTCGTCGGCCACCCGGCGCACCAGGATCACCTGGTCGGTGGCCGCCGCCAGGGCGTGGACGAACCGGAGTCGGGCCTCCGACGTGCCGGGGGCGCGCGGAACGAGGCGCTCGGGAAGCACGGCCCGGAAGGCGCCGAGCAGCGCGTCCGGGGCGGGACCGGACGGAAGTCCGTCGCCGTCCAGACCGCAGAGAGCGACCGTGTGGAACACGCGCCCCCGCAGCGACGCGTAGTCGAGCACGGCCAGGCCCGCCTCCGGACCGCGCTCGTCCGGGACGGTGAGGTCGGCGATCAGCGCACCGAGTTCGCCCGAGGGAAGCGGGCCGCGTGCACGCGGCAGCGCATCGTCCTCGAGGGGCACATCGTGCAGGTCAGCTGCCAGGCCGGCGAGCGCGGCGAGCGCACGCCGGTCGAGCTCGTCGGCATGCGTGGGCGGAGCCTCGGGCAGCGCCGCCAGAGCGCCCTCGCCCACCGCCACCAGCGCGGCCAGCTGCGCCCGCACGCCGTCGCGGGCGGCGGCGACCAGCCGCCGCGCCGGTACCGCGACCTCGCCCCACCGTCCGATCAGCTCCCGCCGCTGATCGAGGCCCGCGTGCCGCGCGTCGCGCTCGAACGCGTCGACCTCCCCCGGGTCGGCCCCGGAGTACGGCGAGCGCAGCCAGCCGAGGAGCGCCGCCAATGCCCCCGATGCGTCGCGATCGAGCTCGCTGAACCGCAGCAGGTGCACCAGCGCGAGCCCCAGTCGCGTCTCCAGCACGCGCCGGCGGGTGAGGCGCCGGGCAGGCACCTCCCAGTCGGCGAGCAGGCGATCGAGGTCGTCGCGTGCTCGGGACAGCCCCGGCACCACGAGGGCGCACTGCGCGGGGCGTACTCCGCCGCGAATCGCCTGCAGCAGGGCGGAGAGGGCGGCCCGGTGCATGCCGCGGGTTCCTGCGGCGCCGATGCGATGCACGGCGCGCCCATCCGCGACCGGAGGCCGGTCCTCGAAGACGACGTCCTCGATACGACCTCCGCCGCCTGCGCGGTGCGTCGTCACCTGGTCCGCCTGCGCGCCCCACCCCGCCTGGCGCGCGTGTCGGGCCTCATGCCCGCGTCGGGCGTCGTCGTAGGGCATCACCAGGTGCACCTCGGTGACGCGCGCGAGCGCCCGCAGGAGCGACCAGGCGCTCGGCGCCAGGTCATCGATGCCACAGGCGACGACGGGACGGAACTCCGTGAGGGCGTCGGCCTGGCGCACTGCAGACCAACGCACGTCGGCGGGGTGGGCGGCGTCGGCGGCCGCGGCGAGCACCGCGGCGATCTCGGCCGACACCGGATCCGGGGCTCTGGTCGCAAGTTCGGTCGCAGCCAGACCGGCCTCGCGGATCTCCGCCAGGGCACGCTCCAGCGCCGTCAGGAACCCGGGGCCCCGCGCGGAGGCGCCCAGACGCTCGAGAGGCGTCCGGCGGATCGCGTCCTGCAGAGCGAGCCGGACGGCGACGCGGGAGGGCACGGCGCGAGGCGGATGCTCCGCCACGCGCAGCACCCGGTCCCGGAGTGCGGCCCACGTGACCGCCTCCCGGTCGAACAGGACACCGCTGGGGCCCACCGCGCGAATGAGTTCCCGGGTGACGGCGTGGCGGTCCGGCGCGACGAGGAAACCGTTGCCGGTGGCGGTCCACAGCTCGTGGGCGACGTCCCACGCGTGGGCGAACGTGGCGGCGCGGTGAAGCGTCAGCGGCACGTGGCCGAGTGTTGCGGACGCCCTGGACGGCGAGGCCTTCCCACAGGAGCTCGTCGCCCAGCACACGGCCCCCAGGGCCCCGTCACCGCAGTTCGTCCGATCACCTGGTCACGGTGTCTCACTCGGGGGACGCTGAGGCGCACGTGTCTACTCGCAGGCGTAGCCGTCGCCGTCCCTGTCGAGCCCGAATCGGTCCGGTCCTACGACTTGGACGGGGCCGGTGTAGTCGGGACCGTCTCCGCTTCCGCCCGCGCAGTCGTAGTCCGGCGAGGACGGGTCGAGGCACGCGCCCTGATAGCTCGGGTCGCATTCACTCGACGAGGCCGTGGTCGGCTCGGGTGGAGTCGGTCTGGCAAGTTGGGCCTGCCGTTCGCGCACCTGGCGCCGCAGTACCGAGATCGCGGGTAGGGGCGACCAGCCCTCCGCCCTGCCCAACTTCGCGAGGGCTTGACCAGGTCGGTCATTCTCGAGGTCACGCCGCGCCTGCGAGACGAGCACAAGCGCGTGCTTTCTCGAGTACGCCCGCGCCTTCTGGGGCGCGTCACGAAAGCCGCCAAGGGCCTTCATGGTCCGAGCCGCGCGCGCATAGCGTCCACCGCGGCCGGAGCGCTCGCCCGCGAGGTATCGCCGGGTCCGGTCGACGATGACCCGAGCGCGCGCGATCTCCTGCGCGACGACGGGATCTTGCGCCTCGATCTCCGCGGGCACCCGCGCCAGATAGCCCTCGGCGACGTCGAGGCGGTCCCGCGCCGCCGCCCGCTCCGCGCGTGCCAGCAGCAGACGCGCCCGTTGGGCGGGGGCGGGTCGCGTCGCCGCGGCGATGGTCCGAGGCGTCGTCCCGGGAGCCGTCGACGCGGAGGTCTCGTCACGCGGGGCGCTCAGGGTGGCGACCACCACGACCAGGGCAACAACGGCCAGGGCCGCGATAACCAGGAATCTCTTCGTGGGGCGCTTACCGTTCGGGGGCTGGATTGCCTCTCCTGCCGGCCCGGCCGGCGTGCGCGGGGGCCGCGGCTCAGTCGGCAGAGGAGGTGCCGAGGCGACGCGAGCAACCCTGTGCGCCGACGTGAGCAGGATCAGATCGTCCAGCGCGGCCGTCGTGAACGCGGGATCGACGGTGAGTCCCGCGTCGACGAGCGCCGTGATGATGCGCTGCCGCCCCGCGAGAGTGAGCCGGCTCAGACCAAACGTGTCCCGGATTTCTCGCACGGACACTGCGAGCCGCCCGCCGTGCTGCTCGACGCGATGCCGGATCGTCACCGCTGGATCGCGCACCCGCCCACCACCCACCATGTCAACGCCCACTCGCCGCTGACCAGGCTAGTGGCGGATGTTCGCCCATTGACCTGGTCGACCCGGCAGGGGTGCTGCCGGTCGTATGGCTCCTGGTCGTATGCCCTCCGCCACAGAGCGGCGACAAGAACAGACGTCCGCGCTTCCCACATCCGTCAGAGCCCGGATCGCTCCCGAGACCCGAGTCGTTTCTGGCGGTTCACACGACGTCGGCCACGCAGTGGACCTCCGTCAGGACGTCGGCATCGCCCCCATCG
>DATMKC010000335.1:0-3371 GCA_035553555.1 Egibacteraceae bacterium
CCAGGATCAGGACGTTGCCGGCCAGGGTGCGCGCGTCGCCCAGCTCCAGGCCGGAGCGCACCACCAGCGCCACGCCCACGACCGACAAGGTCACGCCGGCGGCCTGGCGGCGCCGCAGGCGCTCGCCCAGCGACAGCCGCGCCACCAGCGCCGTGAGCGCCGGGATGGACGCCGTGATGAGCGCGGCGCTGCCCGCCGTGGTGAACACCAGGCCGAGATTCTGCAGGCCGAAGTAGAGCGTGACGCCCGCGGCGCCGAAGGCGAGCCAGCGGCGCTCCAGCGCCATGCGCCAGCGGAAGCCGCGGCGCGCGGCCAGCGGCGCAAGGACCGCCAGGGCGACCGCGAAGCGCGCGACCGCCAGCGTGAACGGCCCGATGTCGTCGAGCATGCCCTTGATGAGCACGTAGGTGGACGACCAGATCAGGACGGCGCCGAACAGGGCCGCCAGCCCGCGCCGATGTTCGGAGACCACTCCCATCCGGCCATGATGCCGACCGCGGTGACCCACACCGGCGGTCCACCCCTGCCCGACTGGACCGGCCGCCGCGGACCATGGGGACCGGCGGGCCCGTAAACTTACGCTGTCGTAGGTTACGCTCGCGTAGCCTTGCGGGAGGCTGACTGTCCCGCACTCCACCGCCGCAGCACCAGGAGCACGCATGAGCGCACAACCCTCCCACGCACAATCGTCCCACGCCCTGCCCGACGCCGTCCTGCCCCCCGACGCCGAGTCGATCATGGAGCAGGCCCTGCGCCAGGAGGGCGCGCCCGAGGTCAAGGGCGTCCGGCCCACGACCGCCGAGGAGCTGCGCTTCCAGCGCCGCATGGCCGTGATCTTCACGGTGCTGCCGCTGGCCGGCGTGGTCGCCGCCATGGCGCTGCTGTGGGGCCGCGGCATCAGCCCGCTGGACTTCTGGATCTTCCTGGGCTTCTACCTGTTCACCGGCTTCGGCGTGACCGTCGGCTACCACCGCCTGTTCACCCACCGCAGCTTCGACGTGCCCAAGCCGGTGCGCGCGGTGATCGGCGTGGCGGGCTCCATGGCCGTGGAGGGCTCGCTGATCGACTGGGTGTCCACCCACCGTCGCCACCACGCCTACGCCGACGCCTACGGCGACCCGCACTCGCCGCACCTGGTGGAGGAACAGGGCCTTCGCGGCGTGCTGCGCGGCCTGTGGCACGCCCACATGGGCTGGATGTTCGAGCCCAACGGCACCATGAACGACCGCTGGGCCCCTGACCTGCAGGAAGAGCGGCTGACCGCCCGCATCGACAAGGCGTTCCCCCTGCTGACCGTGCTGACGTTCGCGCTGCCGCCGCTGCTCGGCTTCGTCCTGAGCGGCTTCTCGCTGTGGGCCGCGTTCACCGCGTTCCTGTGGGGCTCGCTGGTGCGGGTGTTCCTGCTGCACCACGTCACCTGGAGCATCAACTCGATCTGCCACTTCTTCGGCGACCGCCCCTTCGACAGCCGCGACGAGTCCACGAACAACTGGCCGCTGTCGCTGCTGAGCTTCGGCGAGTCCTGGCACAACAACCACCACGCGTTCCCCACGTCCGCGCGCCACGGCCTGCTGCGCTTCCAGTTCGACCCGTCCTGGCGCGTGATCCGCACGCTGGAGCAGCTCAAGCTGGCCCGCGACGTGCGCCTGCCCAGCCGGGCCGTGCTGGCCAAGAAGTGGGCGGGCCGGCCCCAGCGACTGGCGCGCTGACGCCGGCGGGGGGCCGACCGGCCGGCGACGTGCCATCATCGGCCCCCATGAGCGAGGGCAGCGGCCGCGCGCGAGCGCGCATGACGGGAACCCAGCGCCGGGAGCAGCTGATCGGCATCGGCCGGCAGGTCTTCGCGGAGCGCGGCTTCGAGGCGGCCTCCGTGGAGGAGATCGCGGAGCGCGCCGCGGTCAGCAAGCCGGTGGTGTACGAGCACTTCGGCGGCAAGGAAGGCCTGTACGCCGTCGTGGTGGACCGCGAGGTGCGCCTGCTCGTGGACGAGATCACGCAGGCTATCGAGGCCACCGCCCATCCGCGCGACGCGGTCGAGGGCGCCGCGCTGGCGTTCCTCACCTACATCGAGGAGCACCGCGAGGGCTTCCAGATCCTGGTCCGCGACGCCCCCATCGGCACGACCACCGGCACGCTGCCCAGCGTCCTGGGCGACGTCGCGGCCAGCGCCGAGTCGGTGCTGGCCGCCCAGTTCAAGTCGCGCGGCTACGAGACCAAGACCGCGCCGCTGTACGCGCGCGCGCTGGTCGGCATGGTGGCGCTGGTGGGGCAGTGGTGGCTGGAGGCCGGCAAGCCCAAGCGCCGGGAGGTCGTGGCACACATCGTGAACCTGGCCTGGAACGGCCTGAAGGACCTCGACCCCGCGCCGAAGCCCTAGGCCGCCTGGGCGCCTTCGGCCGCCTCGCGCAGGGCCACGCGCACCGCCGTGCTCACCCGCTCGGCGTCACCGACCACCACCACGCGCAGCGGCGCGGCCGCGGTGCCGCCCCCGGAGCGGATCTCGTCCGTGGTGGGCGTGGGGGCGTAGGACGGCGCCACACCGAGCTGCGGCGCGTCGAGCATGGCCGACAGCGCGCCGGCGGCCAGCGCCCACGCCCAGCCCGGCGCCGACTCCAGGTCGACCGCCACCACGGACGTGCGCGGGGCGGGGAAGAAGCGGTCCGCGATCGCCACGGCGGTGTGCCACCGCGTCGGCCCGGACACGCGCTCCGCGCGCAGGCCCAGCGCGCGCAGGTCGGCCGCCACCTGCTCGCTGAGCGCGGCGGTGCCGCCGACGAGCGTGGCGTCGGGCACGCCGAGGCCGGCGACGCCGTCGCGCAGGAACTGGTGGGTCAGCCCGGGTGTGGGGCTGAGGACCAGGGGCACGTGGTGGTGGCCGGCCGCCGCGCCGGACGCGAGCGCGTCCACCGGTGTGTCGTAGGCGCGCGCCACCAGCACGCGCCCGGACGCCGGGTGCAGCGCGCGCACCTCGGCGGCGATGGCCAGCGCGGTGCGCAGGCGCTCCTCGCCGGACAGCCGCTTGGGCGCGAAGCCCGCGGCCGCCACCGCCTGCTCCACCGCGGGCGACAGCGCGCCCGCGCCGCCGAGCAGGTAGACGCGCCCGCCCGGCCCCAGCACGCGGCGCAGCTCGGCCAGCGTCTCGTCCGGCAAGGTGCCGGCCGGGCCGCCGCGGGCGTACAGGATCGGGCCCCAGTCGCCGCTCAGCGCCGTGCCGGCCAGCGAGTCCGCCCAGGTGTCGTCGCGTGCCAGCACCACGTGGCGGGCCTTGGGGGCGGCCGCCGCCGCGTCGCCCGCGGCGTCGGGGAACACCGCGCGCGACACCTGGATGGCGATGCCGGCCGCGTCGCGTGTCGCGCCGCCCACGCGCGGCG
>DATMKC010000336.1:0-4304 GCA_035553555.1 Egibacteraceae bacterium
TCGCCCTCGGCGAGGCCGGCGTGCGGCCGCGCGACGGGCGGCGGCAGTGGTCGATGCACGCGCTGGCCGCCCTCACGCTCCTGGGCGGCCTGTCGGCGTTCCAGGGCGAGTTCGACTTCGGCGTGCCGCAGTTCCAGCTGCTGTACCACCCGGTGCTGGTCCTGCTGTCGGCCGCGGTGGCGCTCACGGCCGCGCGCGCCGTCCTGGGCCGCGGGGGCGCGCTCGTCGTGGCGGCCGGCTTCCTGCTGTTCCGCGGCGCGCTCATGCTGTTCCTGCAGTTCGGTGCCGAGCGCACCGTGCCGCGCGTGGCGCTGTACCTGGGCATCGCCCTGGTGGTGGAGGCGGTGGCGGCGGCGCGGCCGCCGGAGCGCGGCATGGCGCCGTTCGCGCTGCTCACGGGTGCGGCCGTGGGGACCCTGGGGCTGGCGACCGAGTGGGCGTGGGCGGCCGCCGTGGCGCGCCACCCGTGGAACGCCGGCCTCGTCACGGAGGCGGTGCTGGTCGGACTGCTCGCCGCCGTGGGCGGCGCGGTGCTCGGCGCGGGCATCGCCGGGGGCGTCCGCGAACGGCTGGGGGTCCTGCCGGCGGCGCTCGTGGTGGCCGGGGCCGTGCTGGGGCTGGCGTCGCTGCTGCTGCCGCTGCCGCGCACGGCGCGGATGTCGCCCCAGGCCGCGGTGTCCTACGAGCACCGGGGTGACGAGGCCAAGGTCCGGGTGGTGATCGGGCCGCCCGACGCGCCCTACGCCGCGCGCTGGTGGGAGGTACTGGCCTACCAGGGCGGCAGCATGCGCGTCGAGCCGCTGCTGCCCGGGGCAGGCTCAGGCGTCTACGAGACCGCCGGCACGGTGCCGGTCGGGGGCGACTGGAAGGTCGCGCTGCGCCTGCACAAGGGCACCGACATCCTGGCGGCCATGCTGCGGCGCCCGGCGGACCCCGAGCACGGCGAGGAAGCCATCGAGCTGCGCCAGGGCTTCATCACCCTGGACCTGGACGACCCCAGCGGCGAGCCCGCCGAGGGCACGCCCGGGTGGCTCGGCGGCGTGGTGCTCGCCGCCGTGACGGTCCTCTGGCTGTGCTGGGCGTGGCTCACCGTGCGCGCCGCGCAGGCGTCCCGCGCCGCCCTGGCGCCGCCGCCGGCCGCCCAGGGCAAGGGCCGCCGCGGCACCAAGGCGAGCCACAGGGGCTCACGCGCCCGCTGAGCCGCTGCTACAGCGTCGTGGCGGCCAGCTCCGCAAGGGGTGAGCGCACGCCCTTGCTCATGGTCACGTGCCCGAACAGCGCCGTGCCCTTGAGCTTCTCGATCAGCGCGGCCATCCCGCCGAACGGGGAGATGTAGGGGTTGTCGACCTGGGACAGGTCGCCGCAGAACACCACCTTGGAGCCGGCGGCAAGGCGGGTCAGGATCACCTTCAGCGTCGGCAGCTCCAGGTTCTGGGCCTCGTCCACGATCACGTACTCGTCGGTGATCGAACGCCCGCGCAGGTACGTGATAGCGGCCATCTCCAGCTGGCCGCGGTCGATCAGCGAGTCGATCGTGGCGCGCACGTGGTTGGTGCCGCCGTTGCGTCCCCAGCCGTCGGCGTCGTCGTCGCGGCGGAACAGCGAGTACAGGTTGTCGTGCACGGCCGCCATCCACGGCTCGAGCTTCTCGTCGAGGTCGCCGGGCAGGTAGCCGACCTCCTGGCGCCCCACGGCCACCAGCGGCCGGTACACCGACAGGCGCCGGAACGCCCGCGCCTCCAGCGTCAGCTCCAGCCCGGCCGCCAGCGCCAGGAACGTCTTGCCGGTGCCGGCCATGCCCATGAGCGACACGCACGGCACCGCCGGGTCCAGCAGGAGGTCCAGGGCGAAGGTCTGGCGCACGTCGCGCGGGGCGACGCCGAACGCGCTCGGGCTGCCCGCGACGCGCGTGGCCACGGCGACGCCCTCCTGCTCCTTGACCTCCACGATGCGCGCCAGCCCGCTGGCCGACCGCCCGGCGCGCAGGATCAGGCACTGGTTCATCCAGAAGCCGCCCTCCACGGCGTCCATGGACAGCTCCGCCTTGCCGTCGCGGTGCAGCGCGTCGAGGTCCGCCGCCGCGACGTCCAGCTCCGCGATGCCGGTGTAGTGCTCGTCCACCTGGGCGGTGTCGGCGCGGTAGTCCTCCACCGCGACGCCGAGCTGGCTGCCCTTGATGCGCAGCGCGGTGTCCTTGGTGACCAGCGTGCCGCCGATGGCCAGCGCCACGGCGAGGATGCGGTGGTCCGGCTTCAGCGGGTCCAGGTACGGCGGCAACAGCACGTCGACGTGGTTGCCCTCCACGCGCAGGCTGCCCCCGGTGGGCAGCGCGACGGCCTCGCGCAGGCCGCTGCCGCTCGCGCCGCGCAGGTCCTCGATCAGGCGCAGCGCCAGGCGGGCGTTGCGCCCGACCTCGTCGAGACGCGTCTTGTTGCGGTCGAGCTCCTCCACCACCACCAGCGGCAGCACGACCTCGTGCTCGTCGAAGCGCGTCAGCGCGTAGGGGTCGGCGAGCAGCACGCAGGTGTCCAGCACGTAGGTGGCGGGGGCGACGCGGGCGCGAGCGGTCCTCGGCATGCGGGCGGTCTCCTGCTTCAGGAAAACGAAGAACGCGCCCCGGCTGGGGCGCGTTCAGGGACTGGCTTGCGACCGTCGCGGACCGCCGGCCGCGTTGCCGGCTGGTACAGGCGCCATCCGTTCGTCGTCACCCGGATCCTCGGTCGCGTTCGACTGCGAAGGCGAGGATACGACCGCCTCGCGGCGGAACGGCGGAGGCTCAGCGGCCCCATCTCGGGTGGTCTGGGAACAACTCCCTGAGCGTCGGGTTGGCCCGGTCGGCGTCCGACAGGATCGGGTCCTGGATCGGCCAGTCGACCCCGAGGTCCGGGTCGTTCCAGATCACGGCGGGCTTGTCGATGTCCGGCCGCCAGTAGTCGCTGACGTCGTAGAGATAGTCGACGTTCGTGTCGCCCAGCGTGACGAAGCTGTTGGCCAGCCCCTGGGAGATGAACAGGCGGATGCGCTCGCCGTGCGGGGGCTCGCCCAGCATGAACCTGCGCGCCTCGCCGAACGTGGGCGAGTCCGGGCGGATGTCGGCGATGGCCGCCATGGCGATGCCGCGCACGACATAGACCAGCTTGTCCCACGGCTCGGCGTGAAAGCCGCGCAGAACGCCCGGCACGCTGTGGCTGTGGTTGCCCTGGCGCAGCACCGGCTCACGCCCCAGCGCCTCGGTCAGCTCGCGGACCTGGTAGGTCTGGCGGAAGAAGCCGCGTTCGTCCTCATGGGTGTCCCAGCGGACGACGAGCAGGCCCTCGATGTCAGTCTTCTCGACGCTCATGGCGCGCCAGGCTAGCGGCCGCCGCGGCAAACGGGTGCCCCCATTGCGGGATGTCGCGGTGCCCGCACCCGTTCGAACGGGGAACGGGCTAGCGGCCGAAGCGGCGCGAGCGGGAGCCGAACTCGCGCAGGGCGCGCAGGAAGTCGGTCTTGCGAAACTCCGGCCAGTACGGGTCGCAGAAGTAGAACTCGCTGTGGGCCGACTGCCACATCAGGAAGCCCGACAGCCGGATCTCGCCCGACGTGCGGATGATCAGGTCAGGGTCGGGCACGCCGTTGGTGTACAGGTGGGCGCTGATCGCGTCCTCGTCCAGCGACGCGATCGCCTGCTCCAGGGACTCCCCCGCCTCCAGCCTGGCCTCCAGCCAGCCGCGCAGCGCGTCGGTGATCTCCTGGCGGCCGCCGTAGCCGACCGCGACCTGCACCCGCAGGCCCTGGCCGCCCTTGGTCTGCTCCTCGGCTTCCTTGATGGTCCGGGCCAGGTCGCCCGGCAGCGCGTCGAGGTCGCCGACCGCCGTGATCGCCATGCCGCCCTTGCGCGCCGGCGCCTCGTCGGCCATGCGCCGCACCGTCGCGGCGATGATGTCGGACAGCGAGCGCATCTCCTGCTCGTCGCGCGCCAGGTTGTCCGTCGACAGCAGCCAGATGGTGACGAAGGGGATGCCCAGCTCGTCGCACCAGTCCAGCAGCTCGTGGATCTTCTCGGCGCCGCGGCGATGCCCCTCGCTGACGGTGGACAGGCCCCGGGCGCGGGCGTAGCGGCGGTTGCCGTCCAGGATGACCGCGACGTGCCGGGGAAGCGCCGCCTGCCGCAGTCCCGCGGCGAGCCGCCGCTCGTACAGCCGGTAGGCGAGCTCGTGCACCATCCGCGGAGTCTAGCCAGCCGGGTGGGCGACGCCCTCCGGAGCAGGGGTGTCCGACCGGGCGGGCAGCGTCTCGCGCATGCGCAGCGCCCACACCGCGGC
>DATMKC010000337.1:0-2494 GCA_035553555.1 Egibacteraceae bacterium
GGTCGCGAGCTGGGACTTCCGCAAGATCCCCTCCGGCGCCATGAGCACGGACGGCTTCCACCCGGCGGCCACCGGCTACGGCTTCTGGGCGGACGCCCTCGCCGCCGGGGTGGTCGGCGCCCTGCCCTGATCCGGGGCTAGTCCTTGGACAAGCCGACCTTCTTGTCGGCGCCGGAGGGGATCTTGCGGAAGTCCCAGCTCGCGACCTCGTCCGGCACGATGCGGACCGTCTCGTAGCTGCGCTGGTTGGGCAGCTCGTCCACGCCGAAGTACTTGCGCGCGAACCTGCGGTAGGCCTCGACGCGCACCGGGTCGTCGTCCGCCACGATCTCCGGACGCCCGCTCATGCGCACGCCGCGCAACTCCTCGTAGCGCTCGCCGTCGTCGAGGACCAGGCCCACCGGCCGCCCGGCGCGCAGGTGGCCGTGCCGCTCGGACTTGGCCAGCGAGTTCAGCCAGATCGCGCCGTCGTGCCAGACGAACCACAGCGGGACGACGTGCGGCACGCCGTCGTCGCCCACCGTGGCCAGGCGCAGGGTGCGCTGCTCGGTGAGGAACCGCTCCAGCTCCTCGTCGGTGAGCCGCAGCCGGGACCGGGGGACCGCCACGTCCGGCCGCCCTACCGGGCGCGCTTGTAGACGTCGATGAAGCGCAGGTAGTTGTCGGCGATCTGCTGCGCCGCCTTCTCGCGCTCCAGCGACCCGTCCAGGTAGCCCTTGAGCGCGTCCCACCAGATCGAGCGCCCGATGGCGAAGCCGACGAAGCCCTCGACGGGCGCGGCCTGCGTGAGCCAGTGGTCGACCTTGGCGTCGTTGGCACCGCGGCCCAGGAGCACGCAGACCACGTTCTCGCGGCCGGCGCCGTCGCGGGTCTGCTCGGCGATGCGCTCGCAGTCGGCGCGCTCGTCCACACCCTCGATCTTCCAGATGTCCGGCTCGACGCCGGCGTCCTGGATCTCCTTGATCGCCTGGACCATGAGGTCGGGGCGCACCTCGGCGTCGTAGCGCTCCTCGCTGCCGCCGACGGCTTCCAGTTGCGCCGGCTCCGCCGGGACCAGCAGCTCGAACAGGAACTTGCGGTCGTTGGCGTGCAGCCAGTCCGACAGGCGCTTGAGCCGCCCGAGCTGGTCGGCGTTGGACTGCGCGTCCCCGGCGGGGTTGTAGCGCACCAGGACCTTGGAGAAGTCCGGGTCGAAGGACGTGATGTGCGCGCCGAAGTCGTCGCCGTACTGGAAGTCGAAGACGTCCTGGCCGCTCTTTTCGACCGGCATCGCGAGCTTCAGGCCCGACGCCTTCGCGTCGGCCGGCGTCGAGCCGCCGAACTGCTCGTCCACCAGGACGCCGAGCTCGGACGGCTCCACGTCGCCCTCGGCGGCCTTGAGCATGCCCTCGTAGATCAGGCGCTTGGCGTCGGTGATCTTCGCGGTCTCCTCCGCGGTTGGCTCCCCCGCGATCCCGAACATCTTCTTCTGGAAGGAGCCGCGGTGGTCGAACGCCAGGATGTACAGCGCGCCGGAGTAGCCAAGGTCCATTCTCGAGCACCAGCCTTGTCGGGTCGGTCATGACGGTTTGCGGCTCACTCTACCCAGCAGGCCCCCGGGGCTCCCATTCGCCGGGCGCGCGCGCGAGGTGGCGGCCCGCCGTCCCCGGCGACTACCATCCCCCAGGCATCCCCCCAAGGCGTCCCCGGGACTCCCGCTTGGTCACCGGCGCTCACCCGGGCGGAGCCTTGCGAAACGACAGGAGCGGTACACCATGGCGGTCATCAAGACCATCGACCTCGTCGGCGTCTCCACGGAGTCCTGGCGCGACGCGGCGATGAAGGCGCTGGAAGAGGCGTCCAAGACGTTGCGCGGCATCGAGGGCTTCGACGTGCTGGAGACCTCCGCGACGGTCTCGGAGAACCTCGTCGCCGAGTACCACACCCACATCCGCATCCGCTTCCGCATCGACCGCTAGGACGCGCCATGCCGGCACTCATCCTCGTCGGGACCCAGTGGGGGGACGAGGGCAAGGGCAAGGCCACCGACCTCCTCGCCGACCAGGTCAGCCACGTCGTCCGCTACCAGGGCGGCAACAACGCCGGCCACACGATCATCGTGGGCGACGTCACGCTGAAGCTGCACCTGGTGCCCAGCGGGGTCATGTACCCGCACGTCACGCCGGTGATCGGCGACGGCGTGGTCCTGGACCCCGGTGTGCTGCTCGACGAGCTCGACGCGCTGGTCGCGCAGGGCCTGGACGTGTCCAAGCTCAAGATCAGCGGCAACGCGCACCTGATCATGCCGTACCACCGCGAGCTGGACGCGGTCACTGAGCGCTACCTGGGCCGCCAGAAGCTCGGCACCACCAAGCGCGGCATCGGCCCGGCCTACGCGGACAAGGCGGCGCGCGTCGGCCTGCGCGTGCAGGACCTGTACGACATGAAGATCTTCCGGCAGAAGCTGGACACGGTGCTCAAGGAGCGCAACGCGGTTCTGTCGCGGGTCTACAAC
>DATMKC010000338.1:0-3212 GCA_035553555.1 Egibacteraceae bacterium
GGCGCAAGGAGTCGCGCGACAGCCACTTCGAGTTCGTGACCGCCGCGGGCGTGGTCGTCCCGCTGGCGCCGGGGCGCACGTGGGTTGAGCTGCTGCCCGCCGGCACGGCGGTCGACCTGGTCCGCCCGCAGCCCGCGGGCACCGCGTCGCCGTCGTCCTGACGGCGGTAGGCTGGCCGACGTGAACGAGACCGACACCACCCCCGCCGCCGGCGCGCAGACCGGCACCGGACGCGTCAAGCGCGGCCTGGCCGACATGCTCAAGGGCGGCGTCATCATGGACGTCGTCACCGCCGAGCAGGCGCGCATCGCCGAGGAGGCCGGCGCCGTCGCCGTCATGGCGCTGGAGCGCGTGCCCGCCGACATCCGCCGCGACGGCGGTGTCGCCCGCATGTCCGACCCCGACATGATCGAAGCGATCATGAAGGAGGTCTCCATCCCGGTGATGGCCAAGGTGCGCATCGGCCACTTCGTGGAGGCGCAGATCCTGCAGGCCATCGGCGTGGACTACATCGACGAGTCCGAGGTGCTCACGCCCGCCGACGAGGCGCACCACATCGACAAGCACCGCTTCACGGTGCCGTTCGTGTGCGGGGCGACCAACCTGGGCGAGGCGCTGCGGCGCATCGGCGAGGGCGCGGCGATGGTGCGCTCCAAGGGCGAGGCCGGCACCGGCAACGTGGTGGAGGCCGTGCGCCACATGCGCGACATCACCGCGGGCATCCGCCGCCTCGCCGCGCTGAGCTCCGACGAGCTGTACGCGGAGGCCAAGGAGCTGCGCGCGCCGGTGGAGCTGGTGCGCGAGGTGGCGCAGACCGGGAAGCTGCCGGTGGTGCTGTTCACCGCCGGGGGCATCGCGACGCCCGCCGACGCCGCGCTGATGATGCAGCTCGGCGCCGACGGGGTGTTCGTGGGCTCGGGCATCTTCAAGTCCGGCGACCCGGCCAAGCGCGCGCGGGCCATTGTCGAGGCGACGACCTACTCGGGCGACCCGGACATCCTCGCCAAGGTCTCCAGGGACCTCGGCGAGGCGATGGTCGGGATCAACCTCGACGACCTGGACGCGTCGCAGCGCCTGGCCGGCCGCGGCTGGTAGCTACATCGCGGTCCGGCGGCTGGCGCTCATCTCCTTACCGGCGTACGTCGCGACGCCGAGCGCCGCGGCGCCGCTGACCAGGTGCAGCCAGTTGTCGGCCATGTTCAGCGCCAGGAGGTTGTACTCGGCGCCGCGGTCGATGAACAGGCCGACCACGCCGACGAGCAGATACACCGCGCCGATCGCCATGTTGGTGGAGCGGGCCGCCATGGGGCCGGCCTTGGCGCCCAGCAGGAACGCCGCGCCGATGGCCAGGTGCACGATGTTGTGCAGCGGGTTGACCTCGAACAGGATCAGCGGGTTGCCGTCCGGGGAAGCGAAGCCGACGCCTCCGGTCACCGCGAAGCCGGCCAGGCCCACGAGCACGTAGACCGCGCCGAAGGCGTACGCGAACTTCTGATTGAGCGTCGTGCCATCCATGTTCCCAACCCCTTGTCGCTCTTTGTGGCTCGGTCCGCCCGGCCTACCCGGGCGGGGTGTTCCTGACTCGCACGCAATAGGCTGGCTCCATGACCGAGACTCGGCGTGAGCGGGTTCCCGGCGAGGGTCTGATACCCACGCGGGGGCCTCGCCATGTGGTCGGCGACCACGGTCCCCTGGTGGGCGTGCTGGCCCTCCAGGGCGACGTGCTGGAGCATCTGTCCATGCTGGCCTCCGCGGGCGCGCGTGCCGTTCCGGTGAAGCGTTCGGAGCAGCTGGACGACTTGGATGGGTTGCTCATCCCCGGCGGGGAGTCCACGACCATCGGCAAGCTGGCGGTGCTGTACGGCCTGCTGGAGCCGATGCGCAAGCGCATCGCCGACGGGCTGCCCGTGTTCGGCACCTGCGCGGGCGCGATCCTGCTGTCGCGGCGCGCCCTGTCCGCGGCGGGCGAGCCGTCCGAGCAGCCGCTGCTGGAGGCGATGGACACGCAGGTGCGCCGCAACGCGTTCGGCCGCCAGGTGCGCAGCTTCGAGGCGGATCTGGACATCGACGGGGTGGACGGCGGGCCGATGCACGCGGTGTTCATCCGCGCGCCGTGGTTCGAGGAGTGCGGGCGGGACGTGGAAATCCTCGCCGCAGCCGCCACTCCGGCCGGTGCTAAAGTCGTCGTGGCCCGCCAGGGGGCGCTCCTGGCGTCGGCCTTCCACCCTGAGCTGGCGGGCGACGACCGCCTGCACCGGTTGTTCGTCCAGATGGTGCGCAAGGAGAGGTAAGCCGTGTCCGGTCATTCCAAGTGGGCGACCATCAAGCGCAAGAAGGGCGCGCTGGACGCGCAGCGCGGCAAGCTCTTCGCGCGCCTGATCCGGGGCATCGAGGCGGCGGCCAAGGTGGGCGGCGCGGACCCGGCCGGCAACCCCACGCTGCAGACCGCGATCGACAAGGCCAAGGCCGCCTCCGTCCCCAAGGACAACATCGAGCGTGCGCTGAAGCGCGCGTCCGGCGCCGAGGAGGGCGTCAACTACGACACCATCTACTACGAGGGCTACGCGCCCGGCGGTGTCGCCCTGTACGTGGAGTGCCTGACCGACAACCGCAACCGGGCGGCCAACGACGTGCGCGCGGCGTTCAACAAGCACGGCGGCTCGCTGGCCGAGCCCGGTGCGGTCAACTACCTGTTCTCGCGCACGGGCGTGATCCTGGTGCCCGCGGCCGCGACCACCGAGGACGACCTGCTGATGGCGGGCCTGGAGGCCGGCATCACCGACGTCACGCTGGACGGGGACACGTTCACGGTGAAGTGCGAGCCGTCCGACCTCATGGCCGTGAAGGCGGCGCTGGAGGAGGCGGGCATCGCGCTGACGTCGGCGGACACCACGCTGCTGCCGTCGGTGACGGTGCAGGTGACCGACGAGACCGTGGCCAAGCAGGTGCTGCGCCTGCTGGACGCGCTGGACGACTGCGACGACGTCCAGGAGGTCTACGCGAACTTCGACATCCCCGACCAGGTCCTCGAAGCCGTCGCCTGACCCGCACCTGTTGGCAACGCGACATCGGGTCGGATTCGGTGCGCATGTGCACCTGATCCGACCCATTGTTTCGATGTCCACAGTCGGGCGGCTCGTTTTCCCGCCGTGGCCGTGCCGCTGACGCAAGCTGCGGCTCATGGACAAGTGGGGACAGCTCGCTTGGGAGGG
>DATMKC010000339.1:0-5454 GCA_035553555.1 Egibacteraceae bacterium
AGCGAGCGGAGCGCACGGCGACGACGAGGCGAACCTGCGCCTGGTGCTGGCGCGCATGGAGGGCGTGGCCGACCGGGCGGCGCGGTTCGTCTGCGTCGCGGCGCTGGCGCTGCCCGACGGGCGCGAGCGCACCGTGCGCGGCGAGCTGGAGGGCATGCTCACCGAGGCGCCCCGCGGCAGCGGCGGCTTCGGCTACGACCCGATCTTCCTGCCGCTGGGCGAGCGGCGCACCACCGCGGAGATGCCGCCGGAGGACAAGGACGCGATCTCGCACCGCGGCAAGGCGTTCCGCGCCCTGCGGCCCGCCGTGGCCGAGCTGCTCGGCCTGGGCTGAGGCGGCTGCGGACGACGGCTCAGGCGCCGGCGGCGCTGAGCACGCGGTCCACCGGCGAGGCGGCCACGAACGACGGCGTGGCGACCATGGCCTCTTCCAGGGCGACCCAGTGGTGCATGCAGAAGCCCAGCTCGCCGCCCGCCAGGCGGACGTGCACGCGCACCGGCGCGCTGCACGCGCCGTGGTCGCAGTGCGAGCCGATGATGTCCGTGGTGTCGCTCATCCTCCCGCTCCCCTTCGACCAGTCGTCGTGCGTCGTATTCGTGTCAACGCGTGACGGCCGCGCGGGATACGGTGCGAATCGGGCGGCTTGCCGCTTCGGCGTCCGCACAACCGGGTAAATGCCGCGCCATGACCGCGACGCATCCGGCGCCGACCCTCGCGCCACGCCCCGTTTCCCCCGCCGGACCGCCGCTGCCGCAGCCGCGCGGGCCGCTGTCCGCCTATCTGCTGGATCGCCTGCGCCTGCCCGTGCACGCGCTGCCGGCGCCGCCGGCCGCGGAGGACGACCCGCTGTGGGGCGAGGACAGCGCGCTGGCGCTGTACTGCTGCTACGAGCTGCACTACCGCGGCCTGGCCGGCGTCGACGACGCCTGGGAGTGGGAGCCGTCGCTGCTCGCGCTCCGGCGTGCCCTGGAGGATGCCTTCGAGGTGCGCCTGCGCGAGGTGGTCGGGCCGGTGGAGGCGCCCGGCGACGTGGCCGCGGCCCTGGAGGCGGTCGCCCACCCCGCCGACGACGGCGGCCGCTCCCTGGCCGACTTCGCCGCCGACGAGGCCACGGACAGCCAGTTCAAGGAGCTCGCCGTGCACCGCACCGCGTGGCAGCTCAAGGAGGCCGACCCGCACACCTGGGCGATCCCGCGGCTGTGGGGCAAGCCCAAGGCGGCGCTGGTGGAGATCCAGAAGGAGGAGTACGGCGAGGGCGTCGAGAAGGACATCCACGCGGTGCTGTACGCCATGACGCTGCGCGAGCTGGGCCTGGACGACCGCTACGGCGCCTACGTGGACCACCTGCCCGCCGTGACGCTGGCGACCGTCAGCCTGGCGAGCTTCTTCGGCCTGCACCGGCGGCGCCGCGGCGCCGCGGTCGGCCACCTGTCGATGTTCGAGATGACGTCGGTGGAGCCGATGGGCAAGTACTCGGTGGGCCTGCGGCGTCTGGGCTACAGCTCGTGGGCGCGGCTGTTCTACGACACGCACGTGGTGGCCGACGCGAACCATCAGTTCGTCGCCGCGCACAAGCTGGCCGCCGGGCTGGCGCAGCAGGAGCCGGAGGTGGCCGGCGACATCGTGTTCGGCGCCAAGGCGCTCATGGCGCTGGAGGCCGAGCTCACCGAGCACGCGTTCGCCTGCTTCGACGCGGGCCGCACGTCCCTGCGCCGCCCCCTCTGACCTCCAAGGCGGGTGCACTCCGGCGCGTATGTGCGCCGGAGTGCACCCGGCTCGGGCTAGTTTCTGTGGATGCCCGACGTCGACGTCATCGTGGTGGGCGCAGGCCTGGCCGGTCTGCGTGCGGCCGACCTGTTGCGCGCGCGGGGCTTGACGACCCTGGTCCTCGAGGCGCGCGACCGCGTGGGCGGGCGCACCTGGACCACCGAGCTCGCCGGCGCGCCGGTGGAACTGGGCGCCCAGTGGGTCGGGCCGGGACAGCCGCGCATCCTGGCGCTGCTGGACGAGCTGGGCCTGGCCACCCACCACGTCGCCCACGACGGCCGCAAGGTGGTCGCCGCGGGCGGCAGGGTGCGCACGTACTCCGGCACCGTGCCGCCGCTGTCACCGACCGCGCTGGCCGGCCTGCAGGGCGCGCTGTGGGCGATGGACCGCCTGGCGCGCACCGTCGACCCCGCGGCGCCATGGGACGCCCGGCGGGCCGCGGAGCTGGACGGCCGCACGCTGGAGCAGTGGAAGCGCCGCCACATCCCGCCGGGCTCCGGCCGAAGTGTCTTCGACGCCGCCATCCGCGTCGTCTTCGGCGCCGAGCCGGGCGAGCTGTCGCTGCTGTGGGCGGCCCACTACGTCGCCGGGGGCGGCGGCATGGAAGCACTGGTGGAGGTCCAGGGCGGCGCGCAGGAGCGCCGCATCTCGGCCGGCACGCAAGCGCTGGCCCTGGCGCTGTCCGCCCGGCTGGGCGACGCCGTACGGCTGAGCCATCCCGTGGAACGCGTGGTGCAGGACGCCGGCGGCGTGACGGTGACCGGCCCGTGGGGCCAGGCCCGTGCCGGCCGGCTCGTCGTGGCGCTCCCGCCGCACCTGGCCGGGCGCATCGCCTTCGCGCCGCTGCTGCCGGTGGCGCGAGACGCGCTGACCCAGCGCTTCCCCATGGGTCAGACCATCAAGGTGCAGGTGCGCTACGAGCGGGCGTTCTGGCGCGCCCGCGGCCTGTCGGGTGAGGCGGTGCTGGCCGACGGCCCGGTCAGCGTGGTGATCGACGGCTCCGGCGCCGAGGGGGCCGCGCCGGGCCTGTCGGCGTTCGTCGTGGCCGAGCCGGGCCGCCAGGCGTCGCGGTGGACGCCAGAGACGCGGCGGGAGCGGGTCCTGGACCAGCTCGCGCGCTGCTTCGGGGACGAGGCGCGTGAGCCGCTCGGCTACGCCGACCTGGACTGGGCGGCGCAGGAGTGGTCGCGCGGCTGTCCCACCGGCTCGGCCGTGCCCGGTGCGCTCAGCCGGCTGGGGCCGGCGCTGCGCGAGGCGTGCGGGCGCGTGCACTGGGCCGGCACGGAGACCGCGCGCCAGTGGGCCGGCTACATGGAGGGGGCGCTGGAGTCGGCGGAGCGCGTGGCCGCCGAGGTGGGCGCCGCGCGGTAGCGTCCCGGGCCATGAGAACCGACATCAACCCGGGACGGGAGGCGTTCGCCGAGCTGCTCGCGCGCGCCGACGAAGGCCCCGTCGTCATGCTGAACCTGCTCAAGTTCCGCGACGACGCGGGCGACGGCGAGACCGGCCGGCAGGCCTACAACCGCTACGCGCAGGCGATCGGGCCCATGATCGAGGAGCTGGGCGGGCGTACGCGCTGGATCGGCGACACCGGCACGCTGCTGGTCGGCGACCCCCAGGCGCAGGACTGGGACGCGATCCTGCTGGTGGAGTACCCGACGCGCCGGGCGTTCGCCGACATGGTCAGCCGCCCGGACTACCTGGCCGCGCACGAGCACCGCGAGCGGGCGCTGGAGCGCACCCTGCTGCTGCAGACCCACGCCGTCCCTGGCGGCGCGCCCTTCTAGGAACGCCGAACGGGTGCGGGTCCCGCGAGATGTCGCGGTGCCCGCACCCGTTCGAATGGGGACGCGTCAGTCGACGCGGCGCTCCGTGGCGATGCACGGGCCACCCACGACCGGCACGTCGCAGACGTTGATCACCGAGCCGCCGGTGCGCATGAACGCCGACTTCTGATCCATGGCGCGCGGCTCCCTGCGCGTCAGGCCGTGCGGGTCGTAGCGGTCCGTGGTCGGCGGGACGTTGCCCAGCGGGATCGGGTCGTTGCCGTGGTCCCACAGGGTCATGGCGCTGATCGCGCCGGTGTCCGAGCCGTACGGGATCTGCTCCAGGCCCCACAGCTCGGGCGCGTCGTAGTGCTTGGCGACCTGCGGCTGGTGGGCGTAGGCGCCGATCGTGCGCGCCATGACCTCGGCCGCCACGATCGTCACCTGGTGGTCGCCGTAGGCCGCCTGCAGCAGCACCTGGTGCGACGGGGTGCCCGGGTACGGGTCGTGGGTGATGTGGGCGGCGTAGCCGTTGGCCTCGCCGCGGTCCCACAGCATCTGGATCATCGAGAAGACGATCTGCTGCTCCAGCCGGTCCGGGTAGGCCGCGTCGAAGACGGCGTAGTACGGCTCCCAGTCCACACTGCGGTCGAGCAGGGTGGAGTAGTTCTGGCCGGGCACGCCCAGCACGCCGCGCGTGACGTCCTGCGTGAGCGCCATGAGCGCGCCGCCCATGATGCCGCCCTGGCTGTTGCCGTCGTAGAACAGCTCGCCGGTGTCCAGCAGCGGCTCACCGGTGGGCTGGAACGCGGGGTCGGTGACGAAGCCCTGCGGGTGCTTGAGCGCGCGGCCCACGAACATGAAGTTCACGAAGCCCTGCTGCGCGCGGTCGGGCAGCTTGGAGAACAGCGACATGTCGGCCAGGATCGCGCCGATGACCGGCAGGTCCTCCGTCGACATGCCGATCCAGTCGACGCCGCAGAACGTGATGTTGTCGCGGTTGGCGTAGTCGCGGACGTAGCCGTTGCTCACCTGGCTTCCGGAGCCCAGCAGGCCGTGCCCGTACAGGCTGATGCGGCTGGGGTTGGACGGCGAGGCCGACGCGGGGATGTTGCACCAGAACTTCGCGTCCATGGTGCCGCCACCCGGGAACTGCTCCGGCTTGCCGTCCGCCCCGTAGCGGATGTTGGAGCCGGGCGCGCCGCCCGGCAGCGTCAGGTAGTTGGGCACCTTGACGGCGCCCTCGACGCGCCGGGCGATCTGGGACGACGGGTTGTCGAACGTGCCGGTCACCTCGTAGGCCGGGACGGCGTCGCCCAGCGTGGCGAACGCGTCGTCGCGCATGTGCAGCACGCGGCCGGCGAGGTTCTCGGCGCTGGCGACGGTGAAGTCCCACGCCAGGTACATGCCGTCGCGGCCGACGCCGGCCGCGGCCAGCCGCGGGAAGATCTCGTCCTCGAAGTGGCGGTCGCGGCCCTGGCTGCGGCCGGGCACGCCCGGCTCCAGGATCTTGGCGAACGCCTCGTTCGGCTGGATCGTGCCGCCGGCGGCGTCCTTCATGTCGCGCAGCGCCACGATGTAGCGATGCCCTTCCGTGAAGTTCACCGCGGGACGGATCAGCAGCGGGCGCTCCTGGCCGGGCTCGTACTGGTCCCACTCGTCCAGCTCCGCCCAGAACGGGTGGCGCTCGCCCGTGTCGGCGTTCAGCAGGACGATCGGGGAGTCCGGGGCGAGCGAGTCGTCGAAGCCGCCCAGCAGGTCCGGTGCGCCGGTGCGCGCCAGGTCCACGCCGGGCACCACGGAGACGATCAGCGCGCCGGGGGAGAAGCCGTCGTTGCGGTTCTGCTCGGCCGGGTCGATCGGCTTGCCGGCGACGTTGCGCGGCGTGCCCGTGATCGGGATGTTCACGCGCTTGCCGGT
>DATMKC010000340.1:0-4922 GCA_035553555.1 Egibacteraceae bacterium
CGTCCGGACTCCACGGCACCGCTCCCTTCGCCCACGAGCACCAGTTCGAAGGGTTCCGTCGTGTGCGCGTCGAGCGCGGCCACGCACTGTTCCAGCAGCTCCTGGTCGCCGGTTCCCATGATCACCACGCTGGTGAGGCCGGCCGTCGGCTCCACGCGCTCGATCGTGCGGATGCGCGGCGGCGCCGAGGCCTTCGGGCTGGGGAGCAGGTCCAGGAGGCGCTTCTCGCCCTCGTCGTCCTCGGGGTGCACCACCGCGTCGATGGTGTCGCCCGGCGCATAGGGAGACGCCGGGACCAGCAACATGACGCGGGACTCGGGGTTGAACACCAGACACCGCGAGTCGCGGTTGAAGCGCACCATGGAGGCGAAGACGACGACCTCGGGACGCAGTGCCTCGACGAGCCCGCTGGCGTCGGCGAGCGGCAGTCGTTCGCCCCCGGCGCTCGCCCGCGCGTAGGGGCTGCGCTCCGTCGTGACGTGTCGCACCACGGCACAACCCTCGCCGGCTGCCGCGGCGGCATAGCGCTCGACGGCCGCACGCGTGCGCTCGTCCCCGTTCTCCTCCTCCAGGAACAACACGACCCGGCCCAGCCGCTCCGCGACCGGGGTGGTGTGGTGGCGCGCGGGCGGCAGCACGGTCGACAGCGCGGGGATGGCGTGTCCGGCGTCCCTGGCCACCAGGGGGCCGAGCGTCTCCGCCACCTGGGTCGGTCGCCGGTCCAGCACGGCCGTGGCCACCCGTCGCCAGGCCTCCGGCGGCAGTCCGTACATTTCGATCGCCGCGGACGCGTCCGCCACCGCGCCCGCAAGGTCCCCGGCCTGGGCCCGGGCGGCGGCCTCGCGCCCGTAGGCTTCCGCCGACAGGTCCAGCATGGTGTGCGCCGGCTCGGCCGACGGACGATTGCGGCGCCACCGCGCCAGCTCGGCGATCTCGTCGATGCGCCCCAGCGTCTCCGCCGCCTTCGCGAAGACCAGCGAGGCCAGGTCGTCGGCGGGCGTTCGCTGGACCGCGTCCCGGGCGCGGGCCAGCGCCGCCTCCGCATCGCCCTCGTCCAGGTCGTACTCCGCCATGATGGTGAGTGCGTAGGACTCGATCGGCGCCGATGGACCCGCTTCCAGCACTTCGGCGAGCAGCCTGCGCTGCAGCCCGCGATCGTGGTCCGCGCCCGCGAGACTGCGCGCGTAGTGCAGCGCGGCGTGCGGGGTCCTTTCGGTCTCGTAGCCTTCCCGCGCGATCGCCAGGTTGCGCTCCGCCTTGTCGCGGCTGACCATCATCGTCGGGTCGTAGCCCAGGTGCAGCACCCGGAGTCCGGCCAGCGTGGCGCGCAGCACCGGCGGCAGTTCCGCCAAGGGCGTGGGCTGCTCGTGCAGCGCGCCGACATACCGGACCTCGTCGGCCCGGAACACCCGACTGCCCATGAACACGCCGCTGACCGAGCGGCTGATCGCGGAATTGGCGACCTGGACCTCGTACACGCGGTGCTCGTCGATCCCCTGGGCCAGCACGGTGCGCAGGGCGGCGGGGTCGTCGCACTCCAGCCGCTCGTCCGCGTCGATGACGATGACGTACCAGGGGTTCCCGGCGGCCTCGATGACCTCGTTGCGCGCCCAGCCGAAGTCGTTGCGCCATTCGCGGTGGATCACCCGCGCGCCCGCCGCCTCGGCGATCTCGACGGTCCGGTCCGTGGACCCGGTGTCGCACACCACGATCTCGTCGGCGACCGCGCGCAGGGACGCCAGGCAGTCCGGCAGCATGTGCTCCTCGTCCCTGACGATGAGCGTCGCCACCAAGAGCGGCCGGCCGTCCAGCCGCTCCGCCGGCACCTCGCGGCGCCGGCACGCCGCGACGTGCGCCGCGACCGCCCCGCGCGCGGCGTGGAAGTCCATCTCCAGCGTGCCGAGCACCGCGCCCGGGGCGGCGATGTGCCGGAAGGCGCCCTGGGTGAACAACAGGTCGCGGTCCGCCAGCACGACCGACGGCTGGATCTTGTGCAGCTTGCCCTTGCCGGGACGCTTCTCCGCGGCCCGCGCGAGCACGGCGGCGACATCCTGGCCGGGACGCAGCGCACCCAGGTCGTGCCCGGTGCCGGGGGCGTTGAGGTAGGGGACCACCACGCGGCCCGGCGCGTGCGCGCGCAGCAGCCGTGCCGCCATGTCCGGTCCGAACACGACGTCGTCGTGCGTGAGCAGCACGGGGCCTGGCTCACACCGGGAGAGCGCCTCGCGGAGCCCGTTCGCCCCCGCGGCGTGGACGACGTCGGCGCCCTGATCCAGGGAAGCCAGCGCGTCGAGTCCGGCGCGGTTTCCCGCGTAGACGACGATGGGCGTGCCGGGCAGCTGGGCGCGCAGCGCCGACACGACCCGCAACGTGTGGGCGTCGGGCCCGAACGCCGCGACGACCGCGGCG
The DNA here is from genome assembly GCA_035553555.1 of Egibacteraceae bacterium. Classification (GTDB taxonomy): domain Bacteria; phylum Actinomycetota; class Nitriliruptoria; order Euzebyales; family Egibacteraceae; genus DATMKC01. The sequence goes on from DATMKC010000340.1 coordinate 2,410, forward strand.
GACATTCTGCTCACGTGCAAGCCCCCGGATGTTCGAGGCGACTGGGTCAGGTTCCCCGTCGGCCGCAGTGCGGAGTTTCTCAAGGCTGTTTCAGGATCGGGATTCAAGCATGACGCCCGACGCGCCGAGGCCTTCTGGGTGCGTGTCGCCCGAACGTGCACTGCCCAGGAGTACAGGTTGCTGAGCGTGATATCACCCCTACCCCCCGCGCTTCCGTTCGTGTAGTTTCATCGAGCTGGTCCCGCGTGAGCGGGACGAGTGCGCCGTGTCGGACCGTCCGAGGCGGCGCTGCTGGGGTCGGGCCGGCGCATGGGATGTCCCTCGCCGGGGAGACCGGGAGTCGTCAAGGAGGAAAGTCCGCGAAGTTCTCGGTCAGACGTTAAGTGACCCTCCCCTGGGCCGACAGGGAGACGTGAACCAGAGGCTTTTCCGCTTCAGGTTTGCGGCCACGGAACGGCCGCCAGGCGATATGGGTGACAACAGGGAGGTTCAATCCCATGCGCATCAACCAGAACATCATGGCGTTCAATTCCTATCGGAATTTGACGACCACCAACACACAGCTGGGCAAGTCCCTCGAGAAGCTGTCGAGTGGCTTCCGGATCAACCGGGCGGCGGACGACGCCGCCGGTCTTGTCGTGTCCGAGGGTCTGCGTGCGCAGATCAGCGGTCTGCGCGTGGCCACCCGCAACGCGCAGGACGGCGTCTCGGTGGTGCAGACCGCCGAGGGTGCCCTCACCGAGGTGCACTCCATGCTTCGTCGTATGCGTGACCTGGCCGTGCAGGCCAGCAACACGGGTGCGAACGACGCCGACGCTCGTGCGGCCGCCCAGGCCGAGATCGACGAGCTGACCGCCGAGGTCGGCCGCATCTCTGACAAGACCAAGTTCGGCGGGACCGCCCTGCTGGACGGCACGTACGGCATTTCGCCCGCGACCGTCAAGTCGGACACCGCCGGGTTCGCCGCCACCGGCGGCAGCTTCGCCTTCACCGTCAACGACCAGTTCACCGTCCGCGTGGACGGTGGCGCAGCCGTGACGGTGACCCTGGACGCCTCGACGCGCACCGCGGACGGTCTGGAGACCTACCTCCAGAACAAGATCCAGGGTGCGCTGTACGCGGACAACCAGGACGGCAGCAAGGTCACCGTCAAGGTGACCAAGGACGACACCGACACCTGGCGCGTCTCGATCGAGGCTGCCGTGGCCAGCGGTGCCGCCCTCACGCTGGCGAACCAGAGCGGCACGCCGCTGACGGCCCAACTCGGCATCAACGCGGGCACGCTGGCGGACACCGCTTCCGGTTCCGGTGGTGTGTTCCAGGTCGGCGCCAACGCCGGCGAGACCATCGCGGTGTCCATCGACGACATGGACGCCACGGCGCTGGGCATCAACGCCCTGGACGTCGAGACGGACGCGAGCGGCGCGATCACGGCGATCGACGCCGCGATCAAGACCGTGTCCACGCAGCGCGGTGAGCTGGGTGCCGTGCAGAACCGGTTCGAGCACACGGTCGCCAACCTCTCGGTCACGGCCGAGAACCTGGCGGCGTCCGAGAGCCGGATCCGCGACACCGACATGGCCCTGGAACTGGTGGACTTCACGCGTCACCAGATCCTGCAGCAGGCCGGCACGGCGATGTTGGCCCAGGCCAACCAGGTGCCGAGCTCGGTCCTGTCGCTGCTCGGCTAGGTCCTTCCGGGCTGAAGCCGGGCCAACCCGTACCGACTGGTCCGGTGGCGTCGCCGCAAGATGGCGGCGCCACCGGCCGGCGGCCCGGTCGACAGAGGTGACCAGCAGAGAGGAGGCGGGGAGCGCATGAGCGGGACGTTCAGCGTCGGCGGCCTCGCGTCCGGCCTCGACACCCAGAACATCATCGCCCAGCTCATGCAGCTTGAGCGCGTGCCGATCCAGCGCCTCACCCTTCGGCAGGCGAAGCTCAACCGCGTCGACGACGCGTGGAAAACCGTCGTGTCGAAGCTTTCCGCGGTGCGCAACTCCACGAACAACCTGCGCACCCAGCTCGAGTTCGAGAAGTTCTCGAAGGCGACGTCGTCGAACTCGGACGTGATCGCCGCTTCGGTGCACGGGACACCGTCACTCGGCGCCGTCGATGTGACGGTGGTGGCCCTGGCCTACGCCGAGCAGCGTGCCAGCAACGAAAATTTCGCGAGCGCGGACGCGGCGATGGGCACGCGTGAGCTGGACATCACGACCTCCAGCGGCACCTACACCATCACGCCCGACAGCGCCGACATGACGCTGGCGGACTTCGTCGGCAAGATCAACAAGACCGTCCCCGAAGTGCGTGCGCAGGCGGTGCAGATCGCCGACGGCGAGTACGAGCTCGTGATCAGCGCGAAGCAGACCGGCACGGCCAACGACTTCAGCGTCGTGGCGACGAACTGGACAGGCGCGTGGACGCAGACGCAGGCGGCTGCCGACGCCCAGGTGCGGATGGGCGACCCCGCCACTGGCGTGCTGGTCACCCGCTCGTCGAACACGATCACCGAC
>DATMKC010000341.1:0-3145 GCA_035553555.1 Egibacteraceae bacterium
CGCTTGTACTTCTGGCCCGAGCCGCACGGGCACGGGTCGTTGCGCCCCACCTTGTCCGACGCCGCCTGGCCGGACAGCCGCTCGTGCGCGCCCAGCGACGGCTCGGGCTCGTACTCGGTGGCGGCGAGCCCGGCCGCGGTCGGCTCGGCCAAGGCCGCCGCGGAGCTGGGCGCGCACGAGCGGCTGTCCGGCCAGGCGGCGTCGGACAAGGTGGGGCGCAACGACCCGTGCCCGTGCGGCTCGGGCCAGAAGTACAAGCGCTGCCACGGCGCCTGACGGTTACTGGCGCCAGGAGCCGCCGGGCTGGCGGATGCTGCGGGTGATCTGGAACGCGACGTGCGGGGGCACGGCGCGGATCGCCTCGTCCAGCGCCATCCAGCTGACCGCGTCGACCTCGTGGTGGTGCACCGGCACCGGTGTGGGCGCGGGCTCGGTGAGCCGCGCCTCGTAGACCAGCACCACCCGGTCGGGCCAGGAGCCGGAGAACACGCCCAGGATCCTGCCGGCCCGCACGCGCACGCCGGCTTCCTCCCAGGCCTCGCGCTCCGCGGCGGCGCGCGGGTCCTCGTCGGCGTCCACCACGCCGCCGGGCAGCGTCCAGTGGCGCTTGTAGCTGTCGAACACCAGCAGCAGCCGCTCCTCCCGGTCCCGGCACACCACCGACGCGGCGACCACCTTGCGGGGGAGGCTGGCGAAGAAGCGCTCGCTGCGCGTGGCCTCGTCCGGCGCCCAGCGCGCCAGCGCCACCAGATGCTCGGCGCTGTCGAGCAGCCCCGGGTGGCGGTCCAGTTCCGGGTCGTAGGCGGGCACGACACCGCGCAGGCCCGTCGCCGCCCCGGGGGCGGCCAGCACCTCGACGCCGAACCCGCGATGCCCCAGCGCATGGGCCAGCTCCGCCGCGCTGAACGCGCGGCCTGCGGGGCGGACGCCGATCGCCTCGGCGTGGATGCGGCCGCGCGCGCTCACCGCCAACAGGCCCCCCGGGCGCAGCACCCGCGCGGCCTGCGCGAGCAGCCCCTCCGCGTGCTCGCCGGAGTGGCCGAGCTCGTCGTCCACCAGCACCACGCCGCCGAGGGCGGCCGACGGCTGGTCCTCCACGCGCCCGGCCAGCACCCGCCAGCCGTCGTCGATCAGCACGGACGCGACGGCGGGGGAGGGCACACAGACGGGCTCTTCGGGGTCGGCGTGCTCGCGCAGCACATCGAGCAGCAGGGGACGCACGTGGCTAGCCGCAGGCCCGCTTCACATACGGGTAGGGATTCACGTTGCCGCCGCCACCCGGCATCACCTCGAAGTGCAGGTGCGGGGTGCCCTGGGCGTTGCCGGTGTCGCCGTTGAAGGCGATGTGCTCGCCGGCGTTCACCGCCTGCCCGGCGCTCAGCCCGCTGACGTAGCCCTGCAGGTGGGTGTAGTAGTACGTGTTCCCGCTCGCGCCGCGCATGTAGATGGAGATGCCGCCGACGCGCGAGTTGGTGAGCCGGGTGATGCTCCCGCTCTCGTAGGCGTAGATGCCGGTGCCGCGCGGGGCCAGGATGTCGGTGCCCTTGTGCCGGCGGCCGCCGGAGCGCGGCGCCCCCCACGTGTCGCTGTAGCTGCGCGGGTTGCCCACCGGGCAGGCGGCGCCGTTGACCACGGCGGCCGCACCTTCCGCCGCGCGGGTGCCGGACTGGCGCGTGGTGCGCCGAGCCACCCGCCGCTTCGCCGCCTGCTCCTTGGCGATGCGGTCGCGCACGTGGCGCTCGCGCTGCTGTGCCTTGGCGAGCAGGCCGGCGACCTGGGCGCGCACCGCGTCGAGCCTGGCCTGGCGGCTGCGCAGGTCCGCGGCGACGCGCTCGACGTCCAGTGCGGTCGCCTGCGTGCGGATCCGGGCCGCCGTGGCCGACTCGAAGTCGGAGCGGCTGCGCTTGGCCAGGAGCCCCAGCAGCCGGGCCTGGGCGGCCGCCTGCTGCGGGGACTCACTGGTGAACAGGGCCAGCATGGGGTCGCCGGTGCCGCGCTTGTAGGACTCGCGCACGCGCAGCCGCAGCGCCGCGGACGCGCCGGCTGCCTGCTCCTGCGCGCGTCGCTCGGCCGCTGCCAGCTCCGCGAGCCGGTTCTCCACCTGCGCGACCTCGGCTTCCAGCGTCGACAGCCGCCCGACCAGCTTGTCGAGCTCGCGCTGGGCCTGCACGCGCTGCTGCTGGGCCTTCTCCAGGCGCGCATCGGCGGCCTGAGCGGGTACGCCCAGGCCGGACAGGGCCAGAGATGCGACGAGCACGCCGAGAAGGAAACGGGGAAGCGGCGAGCGTGGCATGCGAGACTGCGCGCGCATTGCCTTAGAGGGTAGCCGTCCCGCTGCGCGAAGACCAACACCGCGACGGCCCTCCCGGGGCGCACACCTCCGCCGCCACGCCGGCCGGGAGCCCCCAGGGGGCCGCGATGACGGTGATGTCCGGCCCGCCCGGCTCGTCGGACCAGCGGTCCGGCGACTCCACCTCGATCCGCTCCAGTGGCGGCGGCTCGGCCTCGGGCAGCGCGCCGTCCTCCGGGCGGACCACCTCAGTGACGCGCCATCCGGCCGCCCTGCGCTCCAGTCGCAGCGCCAGCACACCCGTGCGCTGGGGCCCGTGGGCCGTCACCGCCGCCTCGAAGGCGTCCGGTGCCGCCAGAGAGCCGCGGGCCGCGCCGGGACGCCGCATGGGCCCGCCCCGCACCCAGCCGTCGCCCAGGCGCCCGGCCAGGCGCGGCGTCATCAGCGGCTCGACCGTCGCCCGCGGCCGCCGGCCGCACTCCACCTCCAGGTACAGCTGGGCGAACGCCAGCGCCAAGATCAGCGGGTCGGCCTCGGACTCCAGCGTCATTGCGCCACCTCCACGCACGCGGGCTGCGGCGCCGGAACCGCCGCCAGTTCGGCGGGGGCGGCGGGAGAGGGGACCGCCACAGGTTCCGGCGCCGGCGGCGCAGCCCGGCTCGTCAGCAGCAGCGCGCACAACAGCCCGGCGACCACCCACGGGGCCGCGGTGCCCCAGGACCAGCGCGGCCTGCCGTCGTCCTGCTCGGGGGGCGCAACCCACGGGGCCGCGGGCGGGTACGGCGGCGGGCCGGCCGGCCACGCGGCGGCGCCGTCGCGCAGCCAGTCGCCCATCGGCCCCGCGGCGCCCTGCGG
>DATMKC010000342.1:0-4032 GCA_035553555.1 Egibacteraceae bacterium
GTTCCGGAACGCCGTCGCGACCATGTCCGGCCGCAGCGGCAGCAGCCCGGCGACGAGCCCCCATCCCGACAGGGCGAGCACGGCCACGTACAGGGGGAACATGGCGCTGAAGCGCGTGTAGCCCGCGTAGATCAGGTAGGAGTAGGCGGTGTAGCCCAACAGGCCCAGCCACGCCAGGTACGCGGGCAGCGAGCCCCGCCGGGCCAGGCGGGCCAGGGCCAGCAGGAAGGGGTAGACCAGCAAGAGGTTCACCAGGTCCTGGCCCGTGGCCTGTGCCGCCCAAGCCGGTGCCTCCTCGGCGTAGGTGCCTGGCAGCAGCACACCGGCGGCACTGGCGGCCATGGCCAGGACGGCGATCGCCGGGGTCAGGCGCAGGGCGCCAGGTGCGGCGCCGGCGGTCCGGAACAGGGGGATGGCGGCCATGTGCTGCCTCCTTCGGGCATGCCCTCGCGGATCACGCCCAGGCTCCGCTCCCCGGACCGCCCCGGCGACGGCTGAAGGTCCCGATCCGCGGCGCCGGACGGCCCGCGGCGGCACCGGTCCTGGCGCCGGTGGGACTTTGGTCCCGCTGCAGCGGGCACAGCGGCGGTTGTGCGACGGCGGTCCCGGCGCCGAGCATGGGCGGATGAGCGCACACTGCAGCGACTCGGTGGTGGCCCGCGGCGACGGAGGCCGGAGGCTCGAGCGGCTGTCCGTGGCGCAGTGCCTCGCGTTGCTCGGCCCCTCCGGCATCGGCAGGATCGCGTTCGCGCACGGCCCCACGCCGGTGATCATGCCGGTCAACTATGCCATGGACGGCGGCAGCCTGGTGCTGCGCACCGCCGAGGGCACGCTGCTCGCGGCCGCGCCCGACGGCACGGGCGTCGCGCTCGAGGTCGATCGGATCGATCTGGACTACCACATCGGCTGGAGCATCCTGCTGCGGGGGCGGATGGACGGCATCCGCGATGCCGACGAACTGGCGCGCTGCCGGGACCTGCCGCTGGGCGTCTACGCTCCCGGCTTGCGCGAGGCATGGCGCCGCATCACGCCGGCAACCCTGACCGGACGCCGCATCGCCTGATCGCCTACCGTGGAGGGATGACCATCGCCGAGCAGCGCCTGCGCGGCCTGGCGGACGCCGCCGCCGCCCTGGCCGGCGAGCTCAGCCTGTCGGTGCTGCTGCAGACCATCATCGACACGGCCACCGAGGTGACCGGCGCCCGCTACGGCGCTCTGGGGGTGCTGCACGAGGACGACACGATCTCGCAGTTCATCACCACCGGCGCCGACGACGAGACCATCCGGGCGATCGGCCACTACCCCACCGGCAAGGGGATCCTGGGCCTGCTGATCCGCCACCCGCAGGTGCTGCGGATGGAGAACCTGGCCAGTCATCCGGCCTCCCACGGCTTCCCGGCCAACCACCCGCCGATGTCGACGTTCCTGGGGGCGCCGGTGCGCTCCGGCGGCCGCGTGTACGGCAATCTCTACCTCACGGAGAAAGACGGCGGCTTCGACGACATCGACGAGCAGATCATCCTGGTGCTCGCGGCCCAGGCCGGCGCGGCGATCGAGAACGCCCAGCTGTCCGACCGCCTCCAGGTATTGGCCGTGCAGGACGAGCGGGCGCGGATCTCCCGCGAGCTGCACGACGGCGTCATCCAGTCGCTGTTCTCGATCGGCCTGGCGCTGGAGTCCGCGCGGCCGTTCCTGGAGTCGGATCCCGAGCGGGTGCGCGAGCGCCTCGACATGGCGGTGGAGTCCCTGGACGACGTCATCCGCGAGCTGCGCGCGTCGATCTTCCGCCTGGTGCCGCACAAGGCCGGCGAGCTGGGACTGGCCAGGGGGCTGACGGAGCTGGCGCGCGAGTTCGAGGTGAACGCCCTGGTGCGCCCCGACCTGCACATCCCCGCGGGCATCGACGAGGTGCTGCCCGCGGAGTGGGCGCCCGAACTGCTGCTGGTGGCCCGGGAGCTGCTGTCCAACTGCGTCAAGCACGCCTCGGCGACGGCCGTGGCGGTGACGCTCGCGGTGCGCGAGGAGCACCTGGTCCTGGAGGTTCGCGACAACGGCGTGGGCTTCGTGCCCGAGACGCCGAAGGTCGGCCGCGGACTGGACAACGTGCGGCAGCGCGCCCTGATGCTGGGCGCCGAGCTCGACATCCGCTCGGCGCCCGGGGAGGGCAGCACCATCCAGGTGCGCGTGCCGCTGCACGACCTGCCGTCGTCCTGACCGCCGCCGGTCACACCATCGGCATGACGGGCAGCACGTCGTCCTCCCGGTAGGCCACCTCGTCGGCGCGCACGCCCATGACGCCCTCCACGGCGGCGGCCGCCTCGCCCGCCTGGGCGGCCACCGAGCGCAGCGGGACCGTTCCCGACAGCACCACGACACCGTCGTCGCCGATGCGCACGTCGAGTTCCTCCGCCCCGATGGCGACCAGCGCCGCACGGACGGCCGAGACGACGTCCTCGGTGTCGCGCACGAGTGCCTCCAGCACGTCCCGGCGGCTCACGATGCCGACGATGCCGCCGTGCTCGACCACCACCAGGCGGTTGATGCCGCGGTCCAGCATCTGACGGGCCACGTCGGCCAGCAGCGTCTCCGGGGTGGTGACCAGCGCGGGGGTGGTGCACGCCTCGCCCGCCGTGAGCGCCTCGCGCCGGCGCTCCTCAGCGCGGGTGCCGCCGCCGAATCCGAAGCGCCGGCGGGCCTCCTTGGCCAAGAGGTCGTGCTCGCTCAGCACCCCGAGCAGGCCGCCGTCGGCGGCGACGACGGGCACGGCGGAGATGCCGGCGGACAGCAGTGCCAGCGTGGCGCTGCGCAGGCCCGTCTCCGCGGGCACGACCAGCGGGTCGCGGGTCATCACGTGACGCACCCGCAGGGGGGTCGCCCCCTGCGACGGCGGGACGGACTCGACCGGTGGGGCATCCTCGGTGACCACGGAGGCCAGGGCCTGGACCAGGCGGGCGGCGGTGTCGCGCGCGGTGGCGTGCAGCACGGTCGCGTCCAGGGCGGCGCCCACGGGGCCCAGCGGCACGCGGTAGGAGCCGGCCAGCGTGAGCTCGCACAGGTCGCGAAACATGGGCCCGACCTCCAGCGTGCCCTCGAACACGGGGAACAGGTGCCGTCCCGGCTCACCCTCCCACGACAGCGGCAGCATCAGGCGCCCGGCGACGCGGCGGGCGACGCCGATGGTGACCTGGACGCGCTTGGCGAACTCCATCCCGGCCCACTGTGCAGGCAGGTCGATGCCGAAGGAGCCGTCGATGTCCGTGTCGTCGCGGTACAGCTCGCTGCCCGCCGCCTGGGCCAGCAGTTCCGGCCCGCGCTCGAGCAGGAGTGCCTCCAGCGCGGCGGCGGGCATCGGCACCATGCGGGATTCGTACAGCATGCGGCGCATCGGAGGATCCTTTCGGCTACACGGACGTGACGGCGGCGGTGCGGGCCGCATGGGCGCGCAGCGCGGCGAACAGGGCGGTGCGGGTGACCATGCCGACCAGGCGGCCGTCCTCCACGACGGCCAGGCGGCGCACGCCGTGATAGAGCATCTGCTGGGCGGCACGCGCGGCGGACAGCTGCGGCACGGTGACCAGCGCCGGGCGCCTGCACAGCGCGCCGGCCAGCGGCGCATGGCTGTCCTGCGGCTGGACCACCCCGGCGAGCAGGTCGCGCTCGGTGAGCACGCCGACCAGCCGGCCGGACGCGTTCACCACAGGGCCGCCGTCCACGCCGGCGGCTTCCAGCAGCGACGCGGCAGCGTGCAGGTCCAGGTCCTCGTCCACCGCCGGCGTGTCGACGTCCATGACGTCGGCGACCCTCGGCGGCGCCGGCTCCAGGGCGGGGAACGCCACGACGCCGTGCAGGGGCGCCGCCGCCGCGAGCAGCTCCGCGGCCAGGGCGCGCGCCAGGGCGCGGGCCTGCTCACGGGCGCCGTCCCGGCGCGCCGTGACGTCCATCGGCCGCCCCGCCGCGTCGCGCGGCGGCGCGTACGCGCCGGTCACCACGAGCCAGGCGTGCTCCGGCCCCGCGGGCTCGACGCGCGCGCGG
>DATMKC010000343.1:0-6610 GCA_035553555.1 Egibacteraceae bacterium
CCGCTGGGCTCCAGCGACCGGCTGAGGTCCCCGCCGGCCACGGCGCGCGCCACGTCGGCGGCGCGGCGGATCGGGCCGACGATCGCCGAGGCGAGCAGCCAGCCGAACACCGCCGCCGCGACCGTGGACGGCAGCAGGACCAGCAGCGCGATGCCAAGCGCCGGGGACTCGCCGTGCGGGTCCGCCCATGCCACCAGGCGAGGCGCGTCAGCCGAGGCGGCGTCCCCGGACAGCGACGCCGCCGTCACCACCAGGTCGCGGCCCCCGGCCCGCGCGGCACGGACCTGGCCGTCCGGGGGCGCCTGCGCCACCACGGCCGCCGCCTCGCCGGGCGCCGTGGTGGCCAGCACCTGGCCGGCGCCCACGATGGCCAGCCCCTCGCCCACCGCCAGCCGCTCCAGCAGGTCCTGGTCCACGTGGAAGCCGGCCACGACCCAGCCCAGCAGATGCTCGGCCTGGCCGCCCGGCGCGCCGCGCACCTCCCGGACCTCCAGCAGCAGCCCCGGCGGCACGCGCCGCTCCACCACGGCCGCCGCGACCTGCGCCGCCTCCACGCCCTCTCCGGAGTCGCGCATCGCCAGCATCCGCCCGCCGGCGTCCAGCAGCACCACGAAGTCGGCGCGCTCAGGGGACGGGTCCGGCACCGCGCGCGCCAGGAACGCCTCCGCCGCGGCCGGATCGCCGGCCGCGAGCACCGGGCCGACGTTGCGGTGCACCAGGTCCGTCGCCAGGTCGCCGGCGCGGGCGCGCTGGCCCGCAAGGATGCTCACCGCCGCCTCGCGCACGCTGGACAGCTCCGCCGCGGCGCGCTGCTCGAGCTGCCGGTCGATCTGCAGGCGCAGCGTGAAGACGGCCACCGCCAGTGGCACCACCGTGATCGCCACGAAGAACAGGGCGAGACGCCCGCGCAGTCCCATACTGTGACGCATCATGACAGCCGAGACGCCTGGCGACAGGGAGCAGGACCCCGAGACGCGCAAGGCGCGGCTGCGCGCCGCCATGCGCACCGCGCGCGTGGAACTGGGCGCGGCGGAGCGGGCGGCGGCGTCCGCGGAGGTCTGCGGCCTGCTGCAGGGGATGGACGAGCTCCAGGGGGACGGCCCCTACCTGCTGTACGCGGCGTTCGGCGACGAGCTGTCCGTGGACGCGCTGATCGACGCCCTGCTGCGCCGCGGCGCGCGCGTCTGCCTGCCCCGGGTGGACGGCGCGGACCTGCTGCCGTGCCTGATCGGCGGACTCGGCGGGCTGGCCGGGGGGTGGCGCGGCGTGCGCGAGCCGGCCGCCGACGCGCCGGAGATCCCGGTGGAGTCGCTGCGCGCCGTGGTGGTGCCGGGCCTCGCGTTCGACGAGGCCGGCAACCGCCTGGGCTACGGCGGCGGGCACTTCGACCGCCTGCTGGCGCGCCTGCCCGGCGACGTGCCGGTGATCGGGGTGGCGTTCGACGTCCAGGTGCTCGACGGCCTGCCCGCGCAGGCCCACGACCGGCCGGTGCACGCGGTGGTCACGGAATCGCGCATCGTGCGGGTGCGTTGACGGGTTTGCCGGAGCGCCCGGCTGCCGACACAATTTCACGAGCGCGCGAACGCGCGCGGGCCTTGAGACACGGTGCTTTTCGGAGGAACGATGCCGACGTACGAATACGCCTGCCAGGACTGCGGCGAGCACCTGGAGGTGGTGCAGTCCTTCAAGGAGGAGCCGCTCAGCACGTGCGGCGCCTGTGGGGGGCGGCTTCGCAAGGTGTTCAGCGCCGCCGGGATCATCTTCAAGGGCTCCGGCTACTACGTGACGGACAGCCGCAAGAAGTCCGGCGGGTCCGACGCGGGCTCCGGCTCGGGTGCCACGCCGTCCACCGAGACCAAGAGCGACTCCGCGCCCAAGGCGGAGTCCGCCTGATGACCACACCCCCGCAGCCCAGCGAGCAGGTCATCCAGGTCGGCGTCTTCGGCGGGTCGGGCTTCTACGACTTCCTCAGCGACACGGAGGAGATCGCGGTCTCCACGCCCTACGGCGAGCCGTCGTCGCCGGTGATCGTGGGTGAGATCGGCGGCGTGCGCGTGGGTTTCCTGCCGCGGCACGGCGCCGACCACGCGCTGCCGCCGCACAAGATCAACTACCGGGCCAACGCCTGGGCGATGAAGTCCCTGGGCGCCACGGACATGATCCTGCCGTGCGCCGCCGGGTCGCTGCAGCGCGACGTCGAGCCCGGCCACTTCGTGATCTGCGACCAGGTGGTGGACCGCACGTCCGGGCGCGTCGACACGTTCTACGACGGCCCCGAGACCACGCACATCTCCTTCGCCGACCCCTACGACGAGGAGATGCGCGCCGTCGCGATCGCCTCGGCGAAGTCCCTCGGCATCCCGGTGCACGACCGCGGCACCATCGTGGTGATCCAGGGGCCGCGCTTCTCCACGCGCGCCGAGTCCAAATGGTTCGCCTCCATGGGCTGGGAGGTCATCAACATGACCCAGTACCCGGAGGTCATCCTGGTGCGCGAGATGGAGATGGCCGCGCTGAACATCTCCCTGATCACCGACTACGACGTCGGGGTCGAGGGCGGCGAGGCGGTCAGCCATCACGCCGTGCTGGAGACGTTCAAGGCGAACAACGACAAGCTGCGCGACCTGCTGTTCGACCTCATCCCCAAGCTGCCGCGGTCGGCGGACCGCCCGGCGCTGCATGCCCTGGAGGGCGCGCGCGTCTGACGTTTTTCCACAGGAACGCGCGTTGGCGAGGTGACGCGAGCCGCCGCATGCCGCAGGGTGTGGCCTCATGGCAGGCGGCGGATTGGCGCGCTGGCGGCGGGCGTTGCACGGCCCGTCCCCCGTGCTGCCCGCGTGGCTGGACGCGCTGTCGGAGTGCTGGGCGTCGCTGAGCGCGCGCGGCCGGGCGGTCGTCGCGCTGTCGGGCATCGTGCTGTTCCTGTCCGGCTGCGCCTGGTGGGCCGCCGGGGTGGCCGCACGCTGGGGCGGCTCCCCCGTGCCGGTGCTCGTCGCCGAGCGCCAGCTCGCGCCGGGCGACGCCGTGACCGGCCTGCGCCTGGTCGAGTTGCCGCCCGCCGCGGTGCCGTCCGCGGCGGCCACGGACGTGCCCGAGGGCGCGCGCATGGCGTTCGCCCTGCCGGCGGGCTCGGTGCTCACGCAGGCCCACCTGGACGCGCGCGGGCCGGGCGCGGCGCTGCCGGAGGACCAGCGCGCCATGCCGATCCCCGTGGAGGAGGGCTGGCGCGTGACGGCGGGCGGCTGGGTGGACGTCTGGGTACTCGGCATGGAGGACCGCCCGTCGGTGCTGGTGGCGGCGGCGTGCCCGGTGCTGGCGGTGGCCGCCGACGACATGGGGGCCGGCACGGCGCTCGTCGCGCTGCCGCGCGCCGCCGTCGGCGAGGTGGCCCAGGGGCTCACCGCCGGCCGCGTGCTGCTCGCGCACGCGCCGCCGCCCGGCTGAGCGGCCGCTGCTAGCATCGCCCGGTCCCAGCCCCCACCACCGGAGCACCGATGGCGAACTGGCTGCAGTCCCTCATTCTCGGCATCGTGCAGGGCGTCACGGAGTTCGTGCCCGTGTCGTCCTCCGGCCACCTGGTGCTGCTGCCCTACCTGGCGGGCTGGGACACGCCGGGGCTGGCGTTCGACGTCGCGCTGCACATGGGCACCGCCCTGGCGGTGCTCGTCTACTTCCGGCGCGAGCTGTGGGGCATGGCCACCGCGGTGGTGCGCCGCGGCGACGACCCGGAGAGCGCGCTGTACCGGCGGCTGCTCGTGCTGCTGGTCGTGGGCAGCGTGCCGGTGGCGCTCACGGGGTTGTTCCTCAAGCCGCTGTTCGAGGACGCGTTCGAGTCCCCGCTGCTGGTGTCCGGCTTCCTGGTGGTCACGGCGGTGGTGCTGACCGCGGGCGAGCGGGTGCGCGCGCGCCGCGTGGGCGCCGTCGCCCCGGCGCCGGAGACCGGCGAGCACCGGGCGCGGGTGTGGCAGGGCGACTGGCACGGCAGCAGCGAGGAGGTCGCGGTCCTGGAGCCGGCCGCCGACGTGGCCACCGGCCGCGATCCGGCCGACCCGCACGGCGTGGACCTGCAGCGGCTGGGCATGCGCCACGCGCTGATCGTGGGCGCCGGGCAGGCGCTGGCGCTGTTCCCGGGCCTGTCGCGCTCCGGCACCACCATCACGGCCGGGCTCTTCGCCGGGCTCACACGCCCCGCCGCCACGCGCTTCTCGTTCCTGCTTTCGCTGCCGGCGCTGATCGGCGCCGGGCTGGTCAGCCTGCCGGACCTGGGCCAGGAGGCGGCCCGCTTCAGCACCGGCGACATCCTCATCGGCGTGGGCGCCGCGTTCCTGGCCGGCTACGCGACGGTGGCGTGGCTGGTGCGCCTGGTCGCCCGCGAGCGCCTGACCGTGTTCGTGCGCTACCTGCTGGCCGCCGCCGTCATCGGCGTGTTCGGCTACCTGATGAACGGCCCCCTCAGCTCGGTCTAGCTGCCGGCGAGGGTGAAGCCGTCCACGAGCAGCAGCGCGCCGCCCATGCCGCCGCCGAACGGCAGGAAGCGCAGCTCGCTGCCCACCTCGCGCAGGCCCTCCAGCAGCGCCGGGATGGAGCCCCCGATCGTCGCCTCGCGCACCGGCTCCGCCAGCGCGCCGCCGCGGACCATCAGCCCCGCCGCGCCCACGCTGATGTCGCCCGAGATCGCGTTCGCCCCCGAGTGCACGCCCATGATCTGCTGCACGTAGAACGCCTCGCCCGCCTCCGCCAGCAGCGCCGCCTCGTCCAGCTCGCCCGGCTCCAGGAACAGGTTCGTGGGCGCCAGGCCGGGCGGGGACATGAAGCCGGAGCGGCTCGCGTTGCCGGTGCTGCGCGCGCCCTCGCGCGCCGCCGTGTAGGTGTTGTGCAGGAAGCCGCGCAGCTCGCCCCGCTCGATCAGCGGGGTGCGCCCCGTGGGCACGCCCTCGCCGTCCCACGGCGCCGCGGCCGGGCCGTCGAGCAGCCGCCCGTCGTCCACCAGCGTCACGCGCTCGCTCCCCACCCGCTCGCCGACGCGCCCGGCGAACATGCTGCGCCCCTTCTGCGCCGCCTCGGCCGACAGCGCGCCCGCCAGCACGCCCAAAAGCGACGCGGTGGCGAACGGGTCCAGCACGATCGGCAGCTTGCGGCTGTCCGGCTTGCGCGCGCCGAGCAACCGGGTCGCGCGCCGCGCGCCCTCCGCGGCCGCCGCCTCGACGTCCAGCCCGTCGGGATGGCGCGCCGCGTCCAGGCCGTAGGCCGCGGTGGCCGCGCCGTCGCGCTCGGCCAGCACCTCCGTGAACACGTAGGCGTCGGTGCGCCGGTACGCGGCGCGGATGCCCGACGTCGACACGATCGCCGCCGTGGTGATCGCGTCGGCGTACACGGCGCTGTCCACGCCCTTGACCTCGCCCCCGGCGCCGCGCGCCGCCGCCTCCAGCGCCAGCGCCAGCTCCACCTTGCGGGCGGGCGGCACGGCGGCGAAGCCGGGCGCGTCCAGCTCCGGCAGGTCGCCGGCGTCCCCGGCGCCCGGCAGGCAGTTGGCGTCGTCCGGGCTCGCGGCCGCGCGGTTCTCGCGCGCGTCCGACAGCGCCAGGCGCAGGCCCTCCTCGCTCAGGTCGGCCGTGTAGGCGAAGCCGATGCGCGCGTCGCGCAGCACGCGGATGGCGACGCCGCGCGAGCGCGCGCTGGACAGCGACTCCACCTCGCCGCCGAACGCGCGCACCGTGGTCTCGGTGGAGTCCAGGCCGTACGCCTCGATGGACTCCTCGCCGGTGGCCTGGCCCGCCACGCGCTCCAGCAGGGCCAGCAGTTCCTCGCGGTCCTCGGCGCTCATGCGGTGCCTCCGACAGTGATGCGGTCGATGCGCACAGTGGGGTTGCCGAGCCCCGCCGGGACATGCTGGCCGTCCTTGCCGCAGATGCCCTGGCGCACGTCGAAGTCCGTGCCCAGCGCGTCGATGCGCGCCAGCACCGTGGGGCCGTCCCCCACCAGGTTCGCGCCGCGGATCGGGTAGGCGATCTCGCCGTTCTCCACCCAGTAGCCCACGGCCACGCCGAACACGAAGTCGCCCGAGGCCGGGTCCACCTGCCCGCCGCCGAGCTGCTCGCACCACACGCCGCGCTTCACACCGCGCAGGATCTCGGCGGGGTCGTCGGCGCCCGGCAGGATGAAGGAGTTGGTCATGCGCGGGATCGGCAGGTGCGCGTAGCTCTGGCGCCGGGCGTTGCCCGAGCGCGGGATGCCGAGCTCCGCCGCGCGCAGCCGGTCGCTCATGTAGTCGGTGCAGACGCCGTCGGCGAACAGCACGGTGCGCTGCGCCGGCGTGCCCTCGTCGTCGAAGCCGAAGCTGCCCCAGTGGCCCGGCATCGTGGCGTCGTCCACGCCCGTGAGGATCGGCGTGCCGAGGCGCTGCCCGCGCTTGCCGGCGTAGACGCTGGCGCCCTTGGCGACGATGTCGGCCTCCATGCCGTGGCCGCACGCCTCGTGGAACAGCACCCCGCCGCTGCCGGGGGCCAGCACCACGGTGAACTCACCGCTCGGCGCGGGCCGCGCGTCCAGCATCGTCACCGCCCGGCGGGCGACCAGCCGGCCGACCTCCTCCGGCGGATGCTCGTCGAAC
>DATMKC010000344.1:0-9333 GCA_035553555.1 Egibacteraceae bacterium
GCGCTCCACGGAGGCCGACGCCGACTGGCTGGCGTCCAAGACGGCGGACCTGCGCGTGTTCGCGGACGCCGACGGCCGCATGGACCGCTCCGTGCGCGACATCGGCGGCGGCGTCCTGGCGGTCAGCCAGTTCACGCTCTACGGCGAGGTCGCCAAGGGGCGGCGGCCGTCGTTCGTGGCGGCCGCGGAGCCGGAGCGGGCGCGCGCGCTGTACGAGCGGTACTGCGAGGCGCTGCGGGCGCGGGGCGTCGGCACCGCCCAGGGCGTCTTCGGCGCGCACATGGTCATCGAGCTCGTCGCGGACGGTCCCGTGACGCTCCGGATGGGGCGCGAAACGGGATGAATCGCTGTGACTCCCGAAAACTACTTGACGGATGCGTTGCTCATGGGGTGGGATGTGCGCTTGTTACGTATGTTGCTCCTGTGACGACCGGGACGCAGCCTGGCCGCACACCGCGTGCGGACATCACACCTCAGGGACGAGTGGGATGCGAGGCGGGCAAGGACGCACGTCGATCATGACGAGGCCGAGATACAGCAAGGCGGCCCCGCGCCGCCATGACGCGGGCGCGCAGGGCGGCGCGGTGCGTGACGCCGTGGTGGAGCGATTGCTCACGTTGGCGCGCGAGGAGCTTGGCGCCGACATCGCCTACCTGGAGCCGCTGCATCCCGCCGCGCTCGAACCGCCGCCATCGGGTGCGGTGGACGTGCCGCTGCCGCTGCCGGAGGGCAAGTCCGGCGGCATGCTGCGCTTCACGCCCTCGGCCGACGCCGCCGAGGCCGAGCGCGACGTCCAGGCCATACGCGCCCTGGCCGCCATGCTCGGCTCGCAGCTGGAGGCGCCGGCGCTGGACCGCGAGTCCTGGCAGCTGCGCATCATGCGTATCCGCGACCTGCTGGACCACGGCGACCTGCCGGTGGTGTTCCAGCCCATCGCGAACCTGCAGACCGGGGAGATCGTGGGCGTGGAGGCGCTGTCGCGCTTCCCGGGCAGCAGCGACCACGCGCCCGACAAGTGGTTCAACGAGGCCGCGTCGGTGGGCCTGGGCGTCGAGTTGGAGGTGCTGGCCGTCCGCCGGGCGCTGAACGCGCTGGACCAGCTGCCCGAGTCGGCCTACCTGTCGGTCAACGTCTCGCCCGCCGTGGCGATGTCGGCCGGGCTGGCCGAGACGCTGGACGAGGTGCCGCTGCACCGGGTGGTGCTGGAGATCACCGAGCACTCGCAGGTGCTGGACTACGACCGGTTGAACCTGGCGCTCGTGGCGCTGCGCGCGCGGGGGGTGCGCCTGGCCATCGACGACGCGGGCTCGGGCTTCTCCAGCCTGCGCCACATCCTCCGGCTGTCCCCGGACATCATCAAGCTGGACATGTCGCTGACGCAGGGCATCGACAACGACTCGGTGCTGCGCGCGCTGGGCTACTCGCTGGCCTCGTTCGCGTCCGCGATCGACGCGGCCGTCATCGCCGAGGGCGTGGAGACCGAGCGCGAGCTGCACGCCCTGCGCTTCCTCCAGGTCAGCTACGGCCAGGGCTTCTTCCTGCGCCGGCCCGGGCCGATGCCGATGCCCGACCGCCTGGATGGCGAGGTGTTCGGGTGAGCCTGTCGGCGTGGGACGCGCCCGCGTCCGCGCGTTACGTCTCGGCGTCGCCGGTGGCTCCCGGCGCCAGCGTCCACGCCTGGGTGATCGGCACGCGCCGGTCCTTGCCGAAGGCCTTGGGCGTGATCTTGGGGCCCGGCGCGGACTGGCGCCGCTTGTACTCGGCGCGGTCCACCAGTGCGGCGACCGCCGCGACCACGCCGGCGTCCAGCCCCGTCTCCGCCACGATCTCCGCCACGGAGCGGTCCCGCTCCACGTAGCACTCCAGGATCGGGTCGAGCACCTCCTGGTACGGCGGGAGGCTGTCGCTGTCGCGCTGGTCCGGCCGCAGCTCCGCGGACGGCTCCTTGTCCAGGATCGCCCGCGGGATCAGGTCGCGGCCCTCCACGGCGTTGCGCCAGCGGCACAGCCGGTACACGCGTGTCTTGGACACGTCCTTGATCGGCGCGAAGCCGCCGGCCATGTCGCCGTACAGCGTGGCGTAGCCGACCGCGTACTCGCTCTTGTTGCCCGTGCTGAGCAGCAGGTCGCCGAACTTGTTGGAGATCGCCATGAGCAGGCTGCCGCGGATGCGCGACTGCACGTTCTCCTCGGCCAGGCCGGACGCCGTGCCGGCGAACAGCTCACCGAGCGCCTCGTCGAAGGCCTTCATGGGCGCGTCGATGGGGATGACGAGGTGGCGGACCCCCAGGTTGGCGGCCAGCGCCTCCGCGTCGGTCAGCGAGCCTTGCGAGGAGTACGGCGACGGCATGGCCACGGTGGTCACGCGGTCCGCGCCCAGCGCGTCGGCGGCGATGGCGGCCACCAGCGCGGAGTCGACGCCTCCGGACAGGCCGAGCAGCGCGCGGGAGAAGCCGTTCTTGCGCGCGTAGTCGCGCGTGGCCAGCACCAGGGCCGTGTAGGCCTCGCCGTCGGGGTCGAGCCGCTGCGCCGGCTCCGGCCAATCGCCGTCGCCCTCCGCCAGTGACGCGGGGATGTCGGCCAACAGCAGGTCCTCGCTGAACTGTGCCGCGCGCGCGACCACCCGTCCGCTGGGGGCCATGAGGAACGAGTCGCCGTCGAAGACCACGTCGTCCTGTCCGCCCACCATGTTGAGGTAGGCGAACCACACGCCGTGCGTGGTCGTGTGGCGCAGTGCCCAGCGGTCGCGGGCGGCGCGCTTGCCGATCACGAAGGGGCTCGCGTTCACGTTGACCACGACGCGCGCGCCCGCGGCGGCGGCCTGCGCGACCGGGCCGTCGGCCGCCCACTGGTCCTCGCAGACGGTCACGCCGACCGGCACCCCGCCCACGTCGAAGACCACCGCCTCGTCGCCGGCGTGGAAGTAGCGCTTCTCGTCGAACACGCCGTAGTTGGGCAGGCGCTGCTTGCGGTAGACCGCCTCCACCGCGCCGTCGCGCAGCACCGCCGCGGCGTTGGCGAGGTGGTCGTACTCGCCCAGCAGGTCGGTCGCCTCCCGGCCGGGCAGGCGCTCCACGAAGCCCACCACGAACGGCACGCCGCCGACCGCCCCGGCCAGGCGCCGCAGGGAATCCACGTTGGCGTCCACGAACGCGCTCTTGAGGACCAGGTCCTCCGGCGGGTAGCCGGTGAGCGCGAGCTCCGGCGACACGACCAGGTCCGCGCCGCGCTCGCACGCGCGCCAGTACGCGTCGAGCAGCGCGGCGGCGTTGCCGCCGATGTCGCCGACGACGGGGTTGGACTGGATCAGGGCCAGGCGCATCAGTCGGACCTCGGGAAACCTCGGATTTACACGGGAGAAACGGACGGGCAACTGCCGCGACTCGGGAGCTTCCTACCTTCTGCATCCGTAGCGAGTGGATGGGTTGGGGCCTGCCGCTCTCGGTGCGCGAGGAAAGGTGCGGCCATGGAACTCACTCTCGAAGGACTCGAGAACAACGTCTTGATCCTGTTCATCATGCTCGCCTCCGTGCTGGTGTTCATCATGCACGTGGGCTTCACCATGCTGGAGGCGGGCTTCACGCGGGCGAAGAACTCCGCGAACATCATCGCCAAGAATCTCATGACCCTGTGCCTGGGCTTCCTGGTCTACTGGGCGGTCGGCTTCGCGATCATGTACGGGGCGTCCGCCTCCGGGCTGTTCGGCACGGACGGGTTCTTCCTGCTCAACTTCAGCGAGTACGAACCGCTCGCCGGGTCGATCGCGATCGACTTCCTGTTCCAGGGCATGTTCGCGGCCACGGCGGCCACGATCGTGTCCGGGGCGGTGGCCGAGCGCATGAAGTTCGGCGTGTACGGCTTCGTGGCCGTCGCGATGACCGCGCTGATCTACCCGGTCATCGGCCACTGGAAGTGGGGCGGCGGCTGGCTCGCCGAGCTGGGCTTCCTGGACTTCGCCGGCTCCACGGTCGTGCACCTCACCGGCGGCGTCGCCGCGTTCGTGGGCGCGCTCATCCTGGGGCCGCGCATCGGCAAGTTCGCCAAGGACGGGACCGCCCGCGCGATCCCCGGCCACTCCATGCCGCTGGGCGCGCTGGGCGTGCTGATCCTGTTCTTCGGCTGGTTCGGCTTCAACGGCGGCTCCGTGCTCGCGCTGGACGGCCCGGTGATCGCCTCGGTCCTGCTCACCACCGCCATCGCCGGCGCCGCCGGCGGCGTGGGCGCGGGCTACTGGACGCGGCTGCGCTACGGCAAGTTCGACGTGGGCATGCTCGGCAACGGCATCCTGGCCGGTCTGGTGGGCATCACCGCCGGCGCCGACGTGGTCAACAACCTGGGCGCCGTGCTGGTCGGCCTGCTGGCCGGTGTCGTGGTCGCGCTGGCCGTGCCCCTGGTGGACAAGCTCAAGGTCGACGACCCGGTCGGCGCCGTGAGCGTGCACGGCGTGTGCGGTGCCCTGGGCACGCTGTGGGTGGGCCTCATGCACACCGAGGAAGGCCTGTTCTACGGCGGCGGCGCGACGCTGCTGGGCGTCCAGGCGGTCGGCGTGCTCGCGACCATCGCCTACGTCGGGGTCGTCACGGCGGTCCTGTTCAGCGTGCTGAAGGCCACCGTGGGCATCCGGGTCTCCGAGCAGGAGGAGATCGAGGGGCTCGACATCCACGAGCACGGCATGTACGGCTACCCCGAGCTCGCGCTCGGCCCGGCGGCCTACCCCGGTGGGCCCGCCACGGAGACTTCGGGGCCGGCCATGGCCCCGGTCCCGAAGACCGCGTTCCAGACCACCTGACCTCAGCCCCCACCGGCGGGTCAGGCAGGGTAGAGCGCACCGGCGGAGCCGGCCGCGAACGCGGCCGGCTCCGCTAGCATTCTCCTCCCACGCGACGCGTGACGCGTCCGCACCACGGAGGCCGAAGTGGACAAGCAGCAGGAGTACGTGCTCCGCACCGTCGAAGAGCGGGACATCCGCTTCGTGCGACTGTGGTTCACCGACGTGCTCGGCATGCTCAAGTCGGTGGCCGTCACGTCCTCCGAGCTGGAGGGCGCCTTCGCGGAGGGCATCGGCTTCGACGGCTCCGCGGTGGACGGCTTCGCGCGCATCCAGGAGTCCGACATGCTCGCCGTGCCGGACGCCTCCACCTTCCAGGTGCTGCCGTGGCGGGAGGACGCCGGCGGCACCGCGCGCATGTTCTGCGACATCCGCACCCCGCAGGGCGAGCCGTTCGCGGCGGACCCCCGCCAGGTGCTGCGGCGCAACCTGGCCAAGGCCGCGGACATGGGCTTTTCCTTCTACGTGCACCCGGAGATGGAGTTCTTCCTGTTCGCCGGGCCCAACGACCCCACGCCGCTGGACAACGGCGGCTACTTCGACCTGACGCCGCTGGACGTGCAGAGCGACTTCCGCCGCCAGGCCATCCAGACGCTGGAGGGCATGGGCATCAGCGTGGAGTACAGCCATCACGAGGTCGCGCCCAGCCAGCACGAGATCGACCTGCGCTACGCCGACGCGCTCACCATGGCCGACAACATCATGACCTACCGCCTGGTGGTGAAGGAGGTCGCGATGCAGCGCGGCATCTACGCCACCTTCATGCCCAAGCCGCTGGCGGAGCACTGGGGCTCGGCGATGCACACGCACGTGTCGCTGTTCGACGGCGACGCCAACGCCTTCCACGACAACGACGACCCCTACCACCTGTCCGACACCGGCAAGCAGTTCATCGCCGGGCTGCTCACGCACTCCCGCGAGATCACCGCGATCTGCTGCCAGTGGGTCAACAGCTACAAGCGCCTGGTCCCGGGCTTCGAGGCGCCCGTCTACGTGAGCTGGGGCCGGCACAACCGCAGCTCGCTCATCCGCGTGCCGATGTACAAGCCCAACAAGCCGGCGTCGGCGCGTGTGGAGTTCCGCGCGCCCGACCCGGCGTGCAACCCGTACCTGGCGTTCGCGGTGATCCTCGCCGCCGGGCTGCGCGGCATCGAGAAGGGCTACGAGCTGCCGGCCGAGACCGAGGACAACATCTACCAGATGACCGAGCAGGAGCGCCGTGCCGCCGGCATCGGCAGCCTGCCGCGCAACCTCGACGAGGCCCTGCGGGTCATGGAGGACTCCGAGCTGGTCGCCGAGGCGCTGGGCGAGCACGTCTTCGAGTACTTCCTGCGCAACAAGCGCGCCGAGTGGGACGAGTACCGGGCGCAGGTGACTCCGTTCGAGCTCGCCAAGTACCTGCCGACCCTGTAAAGGGCGGCATGGGGGCCGACGCTTCGCGCGCCTCGCTCGCGGCGGCGGGCCTGGACGCCGACGCCATCGCCCAGGCCGAGCTGGCCGCGGGCGATCCCGAGGCGGCGCGCCGCGCGCTGGCCGCCGTGGCCGGGCGCGACCCGCTGGTCCTGCGCGCCGGACTCGGCCACGAGCTGGTGCGGCGCATCGGCGCGGTGGCCGGCGCCAGCGACGCGCTCGGCGCGCTGCTCGGCCAGTCGGCGGCGGCCGTCGCGGTGCTCGCCGGGGACCTCGCGCCGCAGGACGCCGCCACGGTGCGCGGCGCCTGCGACGACGCGCTGGATGGCTCCGCCGATCCGGCGCGCGACCTCGCGCGCGTGCAGCGGCTGGGCCTGCTGCGCATCGCCGCGCGCGACCTGCTGGGGATGGCCGACACGCCGACCGTCGCCGCAGAGCTCGCCGACCTGGCGCAGGGGGTCCTGGCCTCGGCCCTGGACCAGGTGGTGCGCGAGGTGGGCGGGCCCGGCCGCCTCGCCGTCATCGCCATGGGCAAGCTGGGCGGGCGCGAGCTGAACTACGTCAGCGACGTGGACGTCATGTTCGTCCACGACGGCGACTTCGCGGCCGCGGCCAAGCTGTGCGAGCGCTACCTGCGGCTGCTGTCCACCGTGTCGCCGGAGGGCCGCGCCTACGAGGTGGACGCCAACCTGCGCCCGGAGGGCAAGGACGGGCCGCTGTCGCGCAGCATCTCCGGCTTCCGCACCTACTACGAGCGCTGGGCGCGCAACTGGGAGTTCCAGGCGCTGCTCAAGGCGCGGCCCATCGCCGGCGACCCGGAGCTGGGCCAGGAGTTCCTGGCGGCCATCGAGCCGTTCGTGTGGCCGGACCGGCGCCCGCCGGAGGCCATCGCGGAGATCCAGGCGATGAAGACGGTGGTGGAGGAGTCCGCGCCGGTGCGCAAGGCCGGCGACCGCCAGGTGAAGCTGGCGCCCGGCGGCCTGCGCGACATCGAGTTCGCGGTGCAGTTGCTGCAACTGGTGCACGGGCGGCACGACCCGGCGCTGCGCAGCGCCAACACGCTGGAGTCCTTGGCGGCGCTGGCCGCCGGCGGCTACGTCGACGAGGAGGACGCCGAGGTCTTCGACGAGGCGTACCGCTTCCTGCGCACCGTGGAGCACCGGCTGCAGCTGGTGCGCCTGCGGCGGACGCACACGATCCCGGAGGATGCGGGGGAGCGCCGCCGCCTGGCGCGGTCGATGGGCTTCCGCGACAGCAAGGACGACGGGCCGCTGGAGCGCTTCGACCGCGAGCTCGCGCGCGTGCGCGGCGTGGTGCGCCAGCTCCACGAGAAGCTGTTCTACCGGCCGCTGCTGGACCGCTTCGCGCAGGTCGGCGCGGACGACGCGCTGCCGGTGAGCGAGGGGGGCCTGGCCGAGCAGGCGGCACGCGAGCGCCTGGAGGCGCTGGGCTTCGCCAACGCCACCGCCGCGCTGGCGCATCTGGACGCGCTGGCCGGCGGCGTGACGCGGCGGGCGCGGCTGCTGCGCACGCTGCTGCCCGCGATCCTGCCAACGCTGGCCGACCAGCCGGACCCCGACGGCGGCCTGGCGGCGTTCCGCTCGCTGGCGGACCGGCTGCAGGAGTCGCCGACGTTCCTGCGCACGCTGCGCGACAACCCGCCGGTGGGCGAGATCCTGGCGCAGTCGCTGGGCCGTTCCCGGCTGGTGGGGCAGTGGCTGGAGCGCCAGCCGGAGGTGTTCGGGATGCTGGGCGATCCCGGCGGCCTCGCGCAGGCGCTGGAGCCCGCCGACTACCGGCGCCTGGCCGACGGCCTGCTGCGCCGCGGCCAGGACCCGGCCGCGGGCGCGGACGCGCTGCGGCGCATGCGCCGCCGCGAGGCCGTGCGCATCGCCGTGCGCGACCTCATGGGCCTGGCCGACTCGGTGGAGGTGGTCAAGGAGCTGAGCGGCCTGGCGCAGGCGTGCCTGGAGGCGGGCCTGTGCCTGGCGCTGGACGGGCACGACGAGGTGCGCATGGCCGTGATCGGCATGGGCAAGCTGGGCGGCGCCGAGCTCGGCTACGCCAGCGACCTGGACGTGCTGCTGGTGTTCGACGGCCCGCGCGGGCCGGCGCTGGCGGCCGCGTCGCGGCTGCTGAAGCTCCTGGGCGACATCACCCCTGAGGGCAAGGCGTTCGTGGTGGACCCGAACCTGCGGCCGGAGGGCAAGGACGGCCCGCTGGCGCGCACGCTGGAGTCCTACGCCGCCTACTACGAGCGCTGGGCCGAGCCGTGGGAGCTGCAGGCGCTGACGCAGGCGCGGCCGGTCGCGGGGGACCCGCAGCTGGGGCACGCGTTCGTGGAGATGGTCGCCCCGCACGTCTACCCGTCGCCGGTGCCCGCGGCGCGGCTGCAGGCCATCCGGCTGATGAAGGCGCGCGTGGAGCGCGAGCGCGCCGGCGGCGGCCGCGGCGGCGCGCGCATGGGGGAGCGGGCCGACGTGAAGCTGGGCCCCGGCGGACTGGCCGACATCGAGTGGACGGTGCAGCTGCTGCAGATCAAGCACGGTGCCGGGCACGCGTCCCTGCGCGTGCCCGGCGCGCTGTCGGGCGTGGAGGCGCTGGCGGCGCTCGGCCTGCTGGGCGAGGACGACGCCGACTGGCTGCGCGACGGGCTGCGCCTGCTGTGGGCGCTGCGCAACGCGCTGTACCTGGCGGGCTTCCGGGACACCCAGACGCTGCCCGCCAACCCGGAGGACCAGCGCCGCGTGGCCCGCATGCTGGGCTGGGACCCCCTGGCGACCCAGGCGTTCCTGGAGGAACTGTCGCGCACGATGCGGCGCGTCCGCCGCGTGCACGAGCGCGCCTTCTACGATGCCTGAGGCGCGACGGTCGTGTGAAGGAGGACGCGTGGGCATCCATGAGGTGATCATCGAGGTCGGCGACGTCACCACGGCGGTCGAGTTCTACACGAAGGTGGTCGGCTTCAAGCTGGTGCGCGTCGTGGAGCACGGCGGGCGCAAGGTGGCCGAGCTGGACGCGGACGGGCAGCGCGTCAGCCTGGTGGGCACGGGCGGGCCGTCGGTGCGCTTCGCCCTGCGGACCGCCGACGTGCGG
>DATMKC010000345.1:0-2104 GCA_035553555.1 Egibacteraceae bacterium
AATCGCGGCGACACGCCGCTGGTAGATAACGTCTGTAGCGGTCACGGTGCTCTCCTCTGAACTGTGGAAGGTCCAGAGAGTCGAGCACCGTGACCGCCTCACACAGCGGACCCAGTGTCGCCCCTACCTGTGATCCCTACGTCCTAGACTGCGTGGCATGGAATCGGACCGCACCCCCGGCGAGCACCTCGGGGCCGCCGTCGACGGCCCCCGGGCCGTGGACCTGCGCGACTACGTGGTGTTCGACCTGGACGGGGTCGCGGGCCGGCGCGTCCTGGCCACGGACGTCCTGGCCGTGGACCTCCTCTGCCTGGAGCCCGGTCAGGACGTGCCACCCCGCACCTTCACCGGCACGGACGTGGTCTACACCGTCCTCGGCGGTGTCGCGTGGGTGGTCACCGACGACGCGGAGGTGACGCTGACGCCCCTGCAGGCCGTGGTCATCCCGGCGGGCGTCCCGCACGCGGTGCGCAACGACAGCCCGGACCCGCTCATCCTCCAGGCGCTGGTGTCGCCGCCGGACGAGGTCGCGGCGCCCACGGGCCAGCCGCTGCGGCCCGCCGCCGCGCAGCCGCGGGAGGTGCGCGGCGGGCGCGGCGGGCGCGCCGGAGGCCTCAGGCGGCTGCTCGGCGGCCGCGGCGACGGAGAGTAGACTCCGCGCGTCAATCACGCCGGGGGAGTCCGCGCACGGGCTGAGAGTGCGGCTGAGGCGGCCGCAGACCCCACGAACCTGACCCGGTTCACACCGGCGGAGGGAGTGCGTCTGCCATGGTCGATGCCGTTGTCGCCGTCCCTGTCCTGCTCGCCGCGCTGGCGCTGTTCGCCTGGCTCGGTGTCACCGCACGCGACTCCGCTGCGGACCTCGACGACTACGTCGCCGCGCGAGGCTCGCAGGGCGCGGTGACCGTCGGCCTGTCGTTCCTCGCCTCGGGCGCGGGCGCCTGGATCCTGTTCACCCCGGCGGAGATCGGGGCCTTCGTCGGCATGGACGGCGTCGCCGGCTACGCGGTGGCGGCCGCCGCGCCGTTCGCCGCGATCGCCCTGGTTGGCCCGCGCGTGCGCCGGCTGCTGCCGCGGGGCCGCAGCCTGTCGGACTTCGCGCACGAGCGCTTCGGCGCGCGCTTCCACCTCGCCGTCACCGCCGTCTCGGTCCTGTACATGCTGACGTTCCTCACGGCGGAGCTCACGGCGGTCGGCGCGCTCACGGAGCGGCTCACCGGCCTGGACGGCGACGTGGTGCTGGTGCTGGTGGCGGCCGTGACGCTGGCCTACACCACGGTGGGCGGCCTGCGGGCGTCGCTGCGGACGGACACCTGGCAGGGCTGGCTGGTACTTGCGCTGCTCGCCGCCGGGGTCCTGGCCGCGGTCGGCGGCCTGCGCGACGCCTCGGCGGCATGGTCGGGCTCCGGGCTGCTGGGCGTGGACCGTGTCGGCATCGAGGTGGCGCTGACGCTGCTGGTCGCCGTCACGGCGGCGAACCTATTCCACCAGGGCTACTGGCAGCGCGTGTGGGCCGCCCGCGACGACGCGGCGCTGCGCCGCGGCGGCGCGCTGGGCGCCGCGCTGACCGTGCCGGTGCTGCTCGTGGCGGGCGCGACCGGCGTGCTGGCCACCGGGGCAGGGCTGGACCTGGGCGCGCCGCCCGCGCCGTTCTTCGCGCTGCTGACCGGGCTCGGCCCGGCGGTGGGCGTGGTGGTGTTCGTGCTCGGCGTCGCGCTGGTCGCCTCGTCCGTGGACACGCTCCAGGCCGGCCTGTCGGCGCTGACCGTGAGCGAGCTGCCCGGCGCGACGCTGCGCCGCGCGCGCGTGGTCACGGCGCTGGCCATGGTTCCCGTGACGGCGGTCGCGCTGCTCGGCCTGTCCGTCCTGCGCATCTTCCTGGTGGCGGACCTGCTGGCCACCGCGGCGGTGGTGCCCGCCCTGATCGGGTTGTGGTCGCGCGCGACCACGGCGGGCGCGGTGGCGGGCCTGGCCGCCGGCCTGGTCGCGGCGACGATCCCCGAGGGGCTGTCGGGGGCGACGTTCCCGAGCGGCGTGCCGACGCTGGCGCCCTTCGCCTGGGCGCTGGCCGCCTCCGCCGCCGTCACCGTCGCCGCCTCACTGG